>WRML01000053.1 GCA_009777165.1 Kiritimatiellota bacterium | reverse complement strand
CCATGATTTTTTTTTGTGTTCTCTTCTACCGAAAGAAACATCCCTAACGGGATGTTGTCGCGGTACGCTTTTAAAGTGAATTCACTATAACTTTTTCTCTTGCCTTCCCCTCACGAAAATGGCATGTTAATTATTGAATCAACGGAGTATTAGGCTTACAACACAAAGTGAAAGGAAACACATACGGAAAAAGACGGTTGCGGCAATGGTGGTTGGGATGATGACGGGACTGGCGATGACGGCGGGGGTCGGCTCTGGGTACACGGATGCACTATGACAGTTGACACATGGGTTTGGGATCTGTTTGATGATTTGAATGCGTCCATCGGGTGCGGGCGGGTTTTTGGAATATAAGGCGCGTTACCTTGTCGAAAAGGAGTCTCAGTTCGGTAGAAAGGATGATCATACGGTGAAAAGAAGAATCATACTCTGTATCGGTATGACCATCGTTACAGTTGTCGCCTTTGCGACGGAAACGACGGAACTGAAACGAGTGGAAAACCTCAATGTTGCATTGCAGGATGGAGGGATAGCGGGATTGTTGGCGGTGGCACGGGACATCCCCGTGCCGAGGATTCCTTCGAAGTGGCATATCGAGGCTCGGATGAAGGGTGAGGAAAAAATCAGGGTCGCGACTGCCGCACGGGACTTCGGGTTTGCGCTGGTAGAGCGTTTAGAGGAGGTCGCCAAACATTTCCAAGAATTGCCGCCAACCGAGGAATTGTGCGCGGAGACGCACAAACTGCTCGACCTGATGGAATGGTGCGCCGTGGCGGATGGTATCGGCAACCTGCTCCTCGCCCAGCGGTGTCGGGACATTGCCGCAATCGGGCTTGGGCGTGTCACCGCCAATCTCGATTTCCCATTGGACGAGTGCAAGCGGCTTGCGTCGCGAATGTCATCCCCGCCGGACTGGGCAAGCGTGGCGAAGCGGTGCAGGGTACTGGACACAGAGGCAGGGGTAAACCTTTTCGTGGGATGCAAAGACTCGGAGGACATGGCAAGCGTGATGAGGGCCGGATCACGGTTGCGGTATCCGCAATGGAAGGACTTAGCCCTCCAAATGAAGAAAGAGGGGAAGGACGTCCCCGACGAGATATTCCGTGAGGACGACATCCGCCCAAAATCTATCCTGCAGGCTACGGGGGATTTTTTCGAGATGCAGGTGGGATGGGACAGCGAGACACCCTTTACGTGTCGTACACGCTGGGACAGGAGAAACCACGATTATTATCTCGTTGATACTGGTTCACAGTTGGCCCAAAAGGCACTTGGACTTTTGCGATTCCGCGAGGAGGTCGGATATTTCCCCGAGAAGTACCAGCGGACATCCGAGGAGATTGCAAAACGCGACGCGGAAATTATTGAGGCGGCAAAATGGGGAAGGAAGGTCAATAGATTTGAAGACGACCCGAACTATGATCCCCTCGCGGAAGCATTCCGTCTTGCGTGGCGGAACCGACCGAACATAGATAAGAAGAATACCAAGGACTACAATTCTTATGTCCCTGCATATCAGGCGTACACGGAAATAGCCTCCGGGACATTTTACGACCGCGACACCGCCAATATCCAGGACATCGAGCAACGCAAGAGGCGACAACGGGAGAGGGAGCAGAACCCTGTCATCCCCACGCCCGAACAGAAAGAGCGATAACAAGAGGAGATGCAATCAATCTTGCTGGAAATGAAACGGCAAAAGCAACGATGACCAATTAAACAACCGAGGAACAATATGCCTGACAAAGAGGAGAAACGATTAAAGGATAGAGCGGAGAATGTCCGTTTGATTTATACGATTGCCAACCTGTATGCTCTTGCAACCATCCTCGGCATCGTATTCTCCATATGCTCCTCCTCTTCCGCAAGAACAGGATGGTTGCTCTTAATGAGTGGCGGAGCTTTTATCGCCATACCTATAAGCACCGTGGTTCTTTGGTGCCGTAATCGTCCGTGCCGAACAATCCATACGAAAATTCAGCGAGGCTATTTGATTGTGTCCAGAGTGTTTCTCACCAGTGTGTGGCTATTGACTTGTGTCCCCGTGGGCAGAATCAGCACATTCTGGGTTATTCAAGAAATGGACACAAAAAGAGTCACGACCAAAGTCCCTCTGAATGGCGGACATGAACTCATCATCAAGACAACCATATCCCCAGGGTTTCAAGATCCAAACATCAAAAAGAAACTGCGTATTCGCTGGGCATCGGGACGCACTGAAATCTTGCCGACCCTTTTTCATACGGACATTTCCAGTATTTTAGAAGCAAACGGTTATGTGTTTTTGATATCGGGGCAAACTCTCATCTACCGCCAAGGAACGATTTCCTCCATACGAGGGGGATGGATGTGGTGGAACTTGAAAAATTCAAAACCATGCGTGTATGCCTTCCTTCGACAGTACGCAAAAGAGCATGACGATACCGGCGTTACAATTGAAAATGAAGACACTATCCGCTATGCCCCGAAACATTATTTCTTCAGCGGGTCAATGTATGCCGGATACCACCTCCCACATCGGATTGAATCAATAGACTCAGAGACGCTTCAAATACATATGGTCTCCAGCGAATCCATCACCTCTATGCCTAAGTTTCTGATCTTTTCAATGACAAACGGCCCGCCTGTCACATGGCTGTTCGACGAAGCCGCAACAAGAATGCGCAATGATAATATCAACACAGACAAATGAAAAAGGCTTTTGTTATTATTTTGTTTTTTGGTGTTTTCTATTGTCGCTTAGGTTACACATTTTTGCCGACCTTACGCCAATCTGTCATGGACGAAAGAAACGGGGTAGGTTGCAGAAATAGAGAGGTAGGAAGAGGTCAACATGAGTAAGAGATGTATGGCACGGGTCTTTCGCCTGTTTCAGACAGTCAACCTATTCAGGCATTTCGCAATGGCTCGCCTTACTGGTGGAATCCCCGCCATGGGAAGGATGTGGAGTATTATGGGATTGAAGAAAAACAATGCGTAATCAGTTTTGACAAGCAGACGGGCAGATGTTACATCCGGCGGTATGGATGATACGTTTCTGTCATTACACGTGCATGCTTTATGAGCAAATCAAACGAAAGGTCATTATGAAGAAATTATGCGTGTCACTCGTGTTCCTTGGAATGCTTTCATCTGCCGTCTTCGGCGATGAGCTCGAACGCCTCAATCAAATGCACGAGGTGCTACAGAAAAACAGTATAGAAGGATTTTTCGATACTGTCCGTATCAACCGTTGGAATGCGCCGCGCATCCCGTCGAAGTGGTTCATAGATGCCCACGTCAAGGATGCGGACGAAAGACGGCTGTTACAAGCCGCCCGCGATTTCGGATATCAACTGGCACTCCGGTTGGATGACCTTGCGCAGGAGCAACAGGTGTTGCCTGTCGGAGACGCGCTGTTCCAGCGTACCCTGGTGTTGTGTGATCTGGGGGACTGGTGTGCGGAGACCGTCGGCTACGGCAACACCTTCCTCGCGTACCGGTGCCTGGATCTCGTCGCGGTCGGGTTGGCCCGGCTGACGGCATCGCTGGAGTTCCCCCTTGCCTCGTGCGAGAAAATTGCCGTGCGGATGAACCCGAAATGGGGGGATGTGCCCTATCAGTTACAGGTCCTGAACGGGGAAGCAAACACCAACCTCTTCATCAATGACAAGATCACGCATAACGAGTTGATTGACCAATGGTCAATCGGCTGGACAATGCGGGAGATGGCGGAAAACCCGGCATCTCTGAAAGAGTTGGTGGAGCGTTATGGCCCGTCCCCCCCTTTTAATCCCAGGCTTGTCGATGTCAAGGCGGCTGCCGGCAACCTGCGGTTCTTCCTGTCTGACGACCGTCTCCCGAATTTAGTCACGTTATCCGAGTTCTGGGATTCCCGGTGGCATCGGAAGGTTGCCATGGGCTTATTCACGCAGGCGCGTAACAAAGCGTTATCCCTATTGAAATTTCGGGCCGTTGTCGGCTTTTTCCCTTCGCCGTTCGTCCGTAGTGAAGAGGAACTTAAGCGGCGCGATGCCGAGATTGAAAAATACGCCAAACGGGGAATAACAATCACCAAATTGGAAGACGGCCCCTCGTATGATTCTTTATACGAAGCCTTTCGAAGGGAATGGGAAAAAAATGCAAATAAAAAGGCGAAGGAATATAATGAGAAAGAATATGTAAATGCATACTATGCGTACAAGGAGGTAACAAGCAGCACGTTTTTCGATGAGGATACCGCCCAAATCCAATCCAAAAAACAGCGGGAGGAAAAGGAAGAGCAAAGACAGAAGAAATAAATAATAAGTGGTAGTATGCAATCTCAATTACACGTCATGACAACCCTAAAAACGCACACGAACCCTGCACATAGCACTCGCCATCCTCTACGCTATACCCCGCCCCCTGTTGTCACAGTACCGTTTTTAATCGTCGCGAACTATCGACAAATCGCTCAAGAGCATTAAAAGAAATGGTGTATCTGTAAAACGGAGTGCGGACATTCCTGTCCGCTCAATAGAATAGGACGGGTTGGAAAACTCGCACTCCTGTCCAACGGATACACCATTTTTTTTAATGTTCTAAAAGCTTCCTGCTTTGTTTCAGCACACAGATGATGCAGAAGAGGGGACAAAAGGGACCTAGGAGACCTAGGGGATACACATAGGGGGGGGCTACTTCTGACCTTTGGCTTTCCCCTCCCTCTTCGTCCCCTTTGTCTCCTACGTCCCTTGTTACCATCGCCCTTTCAGGGCAAAGTTTGCTAATTCCAAGTTAATTTGCTCTATTCGCCCCTATTTCAGCCGCGCGGCGAGCGTGGTGCGGCGCTCGCGGACTTGGTTGGCGCGGATGGCGATGCCGATCGCGCGGGAGGAGCCGACGACCAGCACGAGTTTCTTCCCGCGCGTGATGGCGGTGTACAGCAGGTTGCGCTGGAGCAGCTTAAAATGCTGGGTGTGCATCAGCACAATGACCGCCGCGTATTCGCTGCCCTGCGACTTGTGGATGGAGCAGGCATACGCCAACACCAACTCATCAAGCTCGGACTGCTCGTAGCGCACGGGGCGGCCGTCGAACAGCACGACCAGCATTCGCTCGCCCTCATGCACCTCCTTGATGAAGCCGATGTCGCCGTTGAAGACTTCCTTGTCGTAGTTGTTGCGCATCTGCATGACGCGGTCGCCGCGCCGGAAGTGCGTGCAGCCGCGCAGGAGGGAGGGACCCTCGGGGTTGAGCGCGGTCTGGATCACGTCGTTCAGGTTCTCCGTGCCGAGGAGGTTTTTGCGCATGGGGGTCAGCACCTGCACGTCGGCGAGGGGGTCCATGCGGAACTTGTTCGGGATCCGCTGGGTCATGAGCTCGACCGTGCGCTTGATGATGGTCTCCGGCTCGGCGGTCTCGACGAAATAGAAATCGCTCTCCGGGGAGGGCCCCGTCTCGAACGGCTCGCCGCGGTTCACATGGTGCGCGTTGCGGACGATGAGGCCGCTCTTGTCCTGGCGGAAGATGGTGTCGAGCTTGCAGTAGGGGACGGTCCCCGAGGCGATGAGGTCGCGCAGCACGTTGCCGGGGCCCACGCTCGGGAGCTGGTCAATGTCGCCGACGAGGATGAGCGTGGCGGGGGGGGGGAGGGCCTCGAGGAACTGCCCGATGAGTCGGATGTCAATCATGGAGGCCTCGTCGAGGATGAAGCAGTCGCCGCTCATCGGGTTGTCGAGGTTGAAGTCGAACGCGCCGACGCTGGGGTTGAACTTCAGGAGGCGGTGGAGGGTCTGCGCCTCGTGGCCGGTGGCCTCGGACATCCGCTTGGCGGCGCGGCCCGTGGGCGCGGCGAGGCGGATGTCGAGCTTGCGCACGGCGAATATCTCCGTGAGCGCGCGGATGATCGTGGTCTTGCCCACGCCGGGGCCCCCCGTGATGATCGAGACTTTGGAGGTGATGGCGTTGGCGAGCGCCTCGCGCTGGAGGGGGGCAAGGCCGAACCCCATCTTACCCTCGGCCCACGTGATGGCGCGACCCGCGTCAATCGGGCGGAACGTGCGGGGGGTGTCGAGCAGTAGGCGCAGCTTCTGCGCGGCGCGGGCCTCGGCGCGGTGGAGGTCGCGCAGGTAGATGCGGTTTTCCTCTTTCACGAGCGTGCCGCTTTCGCACTCCTTCGCGAGCGCGTCGGCGAGGATTTCGACGGAGATGTCCAGCAACTCCTGCGCGTGGAGCAGGAGGTCGGCGTCAACCGCGAAACAGTGCCCCCCCTCGTCCGCCTCGTATTCGAGCGTGTAGAGCAGCCCGGCGCGGGCGCGAAGCTCGGAGTCGTGCGGGATGCCGACGCTCAGCGCGATCGCGTCGGCGGTCTTGAAGCCGATGCCCCAGACATCCGCGCAGAGGCGGTAGGGGTTGCGCTTGACCACGGCGATCGCGTCCGCCCCGTACTGGCGGTAGATACGCGCGGCCTTGGCGGTGCCGATGCCGTGCGACTGGAGGAAAATCATAATCTCGCGCACACCGCGCTGTTCCGTCCACGACTGCCGGATCAACTGGCAGCGGCTCGCGCCGATCCCCTCCACCTCGCGCAGACGCGCGGACTGCTTGTCAATGATGTCGAGCGTCTCCTCGCCGAACTTCTGGACGATGCGCTCGGCGAACTTCGGGCCGATGCCCTTGATCATGCCGCTCGCGAGGTAACGGCGGATGCCCTCCGTGGAGGTCGGCGTGATGCAGCGGATGGTCTTCGCCTGGAACTGCCGGCCGTGCGACGGGTGGCGGATCCACTGGCCCTCGGCATGAAGCTCCTCCCCCTCCCACATCGCGGCGCAACTGCCCACGACCGTGACAAGCTCCTCGCGCTGGCGCGACCCGGCCGCGCGGCTGACGGCCTTGAGCGTGCAGACCGTGTAGCCCGTCTCGTCGTTGCGGTAGACGATGGACTCGACCGTCCCGCTGACGGCCTCGGATGACGGCTGGTTTGGTGATAACATATTTTCAGTTTACCGCTTTTCGCCGCCGAAGCCAACAGGAAACGTTTTTTTCTCCTTTTTCTCCTTTTTCTCACACAACCGCGAAGTGCAAAAAAAATGCAAAGAACAGCACGGGGTGATGTCGAGTCGGCAACCCCCCAGATTATGTTCAGAAGAAGAATTCCCTAAATGTAGCGTTGCCGCCCAGCGCGCGTTGATCGCGTATTTCATGAAGTCCGGCGGCGAGCCGCTGCACGCCAGAGGACCGCATCGGGACGTAAAAAAAAAATCCTTCTGAAACCCATTACCCTTTGATTTTTTTTGAACGGATTCAGATTTCCCCATCTGACATCCGGGGATTGGGGTTTGGACGGTTGTTTTTTCGGGAGGTGAAAATTCCCCTCCATTTCAAATCCTTGCCTTGCGCAGCGGCAGAGGGTATGACATACTATTTCTTTTTTAGGCATTCGGGTTTTATTATGGATACCGCTGATTTGTCGTTGTGGCGTTTTTTGTTCCCGCCGATTCACCGGGAGGGCATCCGTTTTGTGCTGATTGCGGGAATCGTCGCGCTTGCGGCGCACTCGCTGTTCATCTGGCTCGGTCATCCGCTGGTGGCGTTGCTCTTCTGGATCTTGCCGGCGTGTGTCTATTATTTTTTCCGTGACCCCGAGCGCATTCCGCCGCTCGATGCGGATGCGATCGTGAGTCCGGCGGACGGGACGGTCTGCCTCATCGTGCAGGTGCCCATGCCGGAGCAGCTCGGTTTGGAACTCAGCCCCATCGTCTGGCGGATCAGCGTGTTCATGAGTGTGCTCAACGTGCATGTCAACCGTATGCCCGCAGAAGGCACCATCACGAAGACGCACTACATCCCGGGCGAGATCGTCAACGCGTCGCTCGACAAGGCGAGCGAGTCGAACGAGCGGCTGCTGTACCTGATGACGACCACGGACGGGCAGCAGCTGGCGTTTGTGCAGATCGCGGGGCTGGTGGCGCGGCGTATCGTCGGGTTTGCGAAGGAGGGCCAGAAACTCGCGCGCGCCGAGCGTTTCGGGCTGATCCGCTTCGGGAGCCGCGTGGATGTCTATCTGCCGCAGGGCATCGAACCCTCCGTGCGCGTGGGGCAGACGATGGTGGCGGGGGAGACGATCATCGCCCGCCTGACGAAACCCGGGGGGCCGGGCGCATGAGCAAGTTCAGGATGCGCAGACGCAAACAGCGGCAACGCGTGCGCCGGGATATCCCCCTCCTCTCGATGGTGCCGAACCTCATCACCCTGACGGCCGCCGCCAGCGGCATCACGTCCATCCGCTTCAGTTGTCAGGGGCAATGGAGCTATGCGGTCATCGCGATCCTCATCGCCTGTTTCCTGGACGGCGTGGACGGGCGCATGGCGCGCCTGCTGAAGGTGACGTCGCGGCTGGGCGCGGAGCTCGATTCGCTGGCGGACTTCGTGAACTTCGGCGTGGCACCGGCGCTGTTCTCGTATTTCTGGATCATGGAATCCGTAACTCAGGACAGTCTCCTTTACCCGGTGCGCGGCGTGTTCTGGGTGTTCGCGCTGTTCTACGCCATGTGCTGCGCGTTCCGCCTGGCGCGGTTCAACATCATGATTGACGACGACGACTCCACGAAGCCGTACTGGAAGCATTTCTTTGTGGGCCTGCCGTCGCCGGGCGCGGCGGGGTTTGTGCTGGTTCCCGCCATCTGGACCCTGCACACGGACTCGGCCATATTCCAGTCGCCGTGGATCGGCTGTTTCATGCTGCTGTTCTGCGGGACGCTCATGGCGAGCCGCGTGCCGACGCTCTCGATCAAGAAGATGCGCATCCCGACGTGGCTGCGGCTGCCGTTCATGCTGTTCGTCGCGTTTGTGATCGGGATGCTGGTTGCGCACGCGTGGCTGACGCTCGGCATCATCGGCATCTGCTACCTGCTGTCCGTGCCGGTCTGCGTGGTCACGTTCCTCCGGCTGCGCGCCGCAGACGAGCGGCAGAATCAGAGTACCCCCCCCAACCCCTGAAAATGAAAACGACGAAAGACACCAAGGTTTTTGCGACGATCCGCAACCGCATCTTCGCGGGCATCCTGTTCGTCACGCCCGTGATGGCGACGATCTGGATTTTCAACTTCCTACTCAACCTCGTCACGGGGTGGTTCCCGCGGCGGCACTTCCCCACGCTGAACAACATGCTGGGCGGTTACCTGCTCACGGTGCTGGTCCTGCTGTTCATCATCCTGGTCTTCTATGGCATCGGGGCACTCTCGCTCTACCTCGGGAAACGGGCGACCCGGTTCGTGGACAACCTCTTCGGCAACATCCCGGTCATCAAGACCATCTACAAGTTCCTGAAGCAGTTCCGCGATTGGATCGAGAACCGCAGCGAGTCCATGTTCAGTTCCGTCGTCCTCGTCCGCTACCCGCATGCGGGCAGCTACGCCATCGGGCTCGTGACCGCCAACACGCAGGCGGCGATTTCTAACCACGTCCTGGGCGAGGACGGCCAGCCCCTGGCGTGCGTCAACGTCTTCATCGCGACGACCCCGAACCCGACCTCCGGCTTCTTCCTGATCTACCCCAAGCGCGAGGTGACGTTCCTGAGCATTGAGGTCAGTGCCGCCATGAACCTCATCATCTCCGCCGGAGCGATCATGAACGAGCTGCCGCCGGAGATCGAAGCCGCCCGCCCCCCCCATGATCATTAAGACAGAGGCCGTCGCGCTGCAGATCCGCCCGTGGTCGAAGACCTCGCACATCGTCACCTGGCTGACCCCCGGCCACGGGTGTGTCGTCACCGCCGTCAAGGGCGCGTGCCGCCCCAAGAGCGCGTTCCTCGGGCAGTACGACCTCTTCTACACCTGCGAGCTTCTCTTCTACCGGCGCGAGCGCGGCGGCATCCACGCCATCCGCGAGTGCACCCCCCTCCGGCGGCGCGACCCCCTGCGTGATGACTG
>WRML01000052.1 GCA_009777165.1 Kiritimatiellota bacterium | reverse complement strand
GGGGCCCCTTTTCCTGCGGACAAGGGGGGGAGGGCGTTTTTCTACCGAGAGACACATCCCTAACGGGATGTCAGAATGGAACACTTTTAATGTGAATTCACTATATCATGCTCTGTTTCAAAAAGAGATTGCAACCGTGGATAGGACTGACAGTAGAGAGCTAACGTCTCGCCGACGGGCACGTATGTTTTGGGCGAATAAAGTATGCGTCTTGCAGGGTTGGTGCTCATGTAAATTGCTACAAACTGACTTGCAGAGAACAAAAGAACAAATACTAATCCACCTCCTACAAAACCGATGATCCCCTTCCATAATTTCGCCTTGTTGTCAGGATTTTTAAGGGGCAGCCACCTCCAATCAAACGGCGGATATGGTTCTTGTGGGGGATTCCCTGTAACTTCAGACATATCAAGCCAAATGCCAAAATATCCGTAAATTGTGAACCCATTGGATTCTCCCATCTGTGCGCCTCCGTACTGCCAGATTTTCTACGCACCTGAAACTCCCAGTGCGCCCAAAGGTGAATATCAAGAATAGTTGTATTGTATTCGCTTGTCAACATACGATTTCGACAGCCATCGACAGCTATCGACGGCCATCGACAACTGGAAACTGGAAACTCAAGCCGCCGATGGCAGTCGATGGCAGTCGAAAACTGGAAACTCAAAAGGAAAAAGGAGAAAATCATGTCAAGCACACTCAGCAATCTTCCGTACGCGCGGTTCATCCGTCAGGCGCGTCCGGGGTGCTGCGCCGCCTCTCCGTGTTCAAGGGGTACACGTTCAAGGCCGTCTCCACCCACGCCGCCATGACCAACAAGGACCGCACGGGAAGGAGGTTCGCCGAAATCATCATCACACCGTAAAGAAAGGGGGTTGCAGACCACCTGCAACGCCCTTTTAATCTTCCCGTAAACACCCGTTTTTCTCACTTCGTTGATATTATTTCTCAGATCGGTCGCGCAGATACATAGCACGATCAATAGCCCACCATAGCCAGCAGCCCTCTTTTTTTTACCGACATACGTCCACAGTTCGTCGGCCTCGACCCACTCCACCTCGGACGCGCTCACGTGCGCAAGTGCCTTGCCCCCAACTTCCTCGAGCACCCAGTTCATGACCGAGTTGTGGCTCACCCCGACAAGCCGCTCGGTCGCGCGCTGCCCTACGCCTTCAAGGTAATATGTGTACAGTTCATGGCATAAGAGTAGCATATCATGCAGAGCGTCAATACCTATTTAGCAATCCCGGAAATTTAAGGCTCGGCTAGTTATAAATGCCACAAACGAGTGAACTCCGCATGAGATGCTTGCGTTGTTTAGTCCGGTAGCGGTGCAGGAACATTTTAACGAGCTTGATGCGGTGGTTGACGTGCTTGATGCGTGCAAAAGCATCTCCGGAGCTCAGGGGCTCTTCCACTCATCGAGCTGTTCCTGCGTGGGGGCGGTGATGAGTTCGAAGAGGCGCCAGGAACCGAACGTGCCACGGAGAATCAGGCGGTCGGTGCCGAGGGCGTAGATGTCGGGATAACGCCAGAAGACGCTCTCGGCGCGGTTGACGCCGACGGGGTTAGGCACCAGCACGTAGAGGTTCTGTCCCTTGTAGTTGCGGCGCAGGGCGGTCAACTGGAGGTCGAGGTTGGGCAGGATCCGCTCACCCTCGTAGCCGCGCAATAAATCCATCCCGGCGTAGCCCATCGCGAAGACGCGGCCGTAGGGGGTACGGGCGTTAACGTAGCTTTCGACGTCGCGGCAGATTTCGGCGCGGTTGTCGGTGACGGTCACGGCCGCGGGCTTGATCCAGACGCTCCCGAAGTAGGCGAGCACGGCGAGCGCGGGAATCCTTAACCACCACACGCGCCCCAGCCGCCCGAAGGTGAGGAAGAGGATGGCGAGCGCGGTAGCATGAAGGAGCATCACGGGCCAGTCAATGCTAAACACGAGGAAGATATGGGCGTACACCGCGACTGCGAGCGCAAGGGAAATCATCGCCGCGACTGCGGGGACTGCGCCCGCACCGGGGTTCTTGGCGCGTGAGTCTTTCCACCATGTGAGGATGAGCGCTGGCAGTAAAATAAGGGCTGGCATGAAGAGCGCGATGATGAACATTTGGCCGTAGTTTGGGGACGCGATCGTGAGTTTTTCCGGCATCAGGTAGTTGAGCGAGCGCAGGAAAAAGAGGCTGTCGCCGAGCATGAGGCGGTTCATGAGCATCCAGACAGAGAAGGCGTAGACGAGGGGCAGGCCGCCGAGGAGGAGCCACGCGGGGAAACGTTTGCGCGTGTCGCGGTGTCCGAGGGCGGCGAGGGGGAGGCACACGACCGTGAGGGTCGCGGGGGCGAAGGCGGGGAATCCGCACAGCACAAGGCCTGCGGCGGCGGCGGCGGTGGAGACGATGTCACGGGTCTTGCGGCGTTCAATCCACCATGCGAGCCCGGCGGCGGCGAGCATCATCAGCCCGAGGGTCAGCGCGGCGGGGACCTGCATGATCTCGGCGTTCCGTCCGAGCATCAGCCACGCCGCGAGCGCGGCCTGCACCATGGCGATGCGCCAGCCGGAGGGGTCTGCGGATTTCAACGCCTCGCGCACACACCAGAACACGAACAGCCACGCGGCGAGGAACGCCCCCCCCCCTGCGAACGGCTCGGGGAGCAGCCACGCGAACGGCAGGTAGAACAGCACGGGCAGGGGGGCCACCCAGCACGAGCCGAAGAGGGCCTGGCGGCCCTCGGTTGTCCCGGCGATAAGCTCGCGGCAGATTCCGGCGGTCTGCGCGCCTGTCTCCCATGTAGGGTCGCTCCACCGGGCGAATGCCAGCAACGCGGCGGCGAGGACGAACGGGATCACCCCCCCCGTGAGGAGGCGGATGCGTCTGTAGCTTGTGAGGTCGTGCATGATAAATTAGGAATTAGAAATTAGGAATTAGGAATCATTGGTGCCTTCCCTATTCGCTCCTGTTTCTCATTCCTCTTTCCTTTCTTCATTCCTAATTCCTGATTTCTAATTCCTAATTCTTCTTATTCAGCCCGTGCTGGGTTTTCTCCCAGACGAACGGGGCGCGGAAGAATTGGATGAATGCCCGCCAGCCGCTGTAGCTCATCATCATCCAGTAGATGGGGGTCAGGAGCGACCACCACATCAGGCTGTCGCGCTGGCGCTTACAACTCCCCACGATGTGGACGTAGGTGAAGACGATGTTGCCGAGGAATAGGCAACCTGCGCCCATCGCGAAGATCGGGCCGGGGAAGAGTTGCGAGATACCCTCCGGACGGAAGATCACCCAGATGAGCGCCATCGTCCAGAAGATGGGGTTCGCCAGCGCGGAGAAAATCACACCACCGATAAGCATGTGGTAGTGGAAGAAGTTAACCGCGCCAAGGTCGCGGAACAGTTTGAACGGATTCCGCATATGCACAAACCATGTCTGGATGTAACCCTTGATCCAACGCGTCCGCTGCTTGATCCAAAACGGAAGGCTACTACACGCCTCTTCCCATGTCGTGGTCTCCAGCATCCGTGTGGCGTATCCTGCGCGGCCGAGTCGCACGCCGAGGTCGCAGTCCTCCGTCACGTTGTACGCGTCCCAGCCCATGAGCCGCTGAAGGATGTCCGTCTTGAAATGGTTGGATGTGCCGCCCAGCGGGATGACCGCGTTGAGCGCGGCGAGTCCCGGAAGCTGGAGGTCGAACCACGCGGAATATTCGGCGGTGAACCAGCGCGTCAAAATGTTTTGGAAGGGGTTGTAGTAGTTCAGCCGCGACTGGATACAGGCGACATTCTCGGGTACCGCCTCGAATGCCATCACCGCTTTTTTGAGCTGGTCTTTCTCGGGCAGGTCTTCGGCATCGTAGATGACCAGGTACTTGCCGCGCGCAAGATGCAGGCCGATGTTACACGCTTTCGGCTTTGTGCGCGGGAATGAATCGGGAATCTCGCGGACATGGAAACTGGGGGGCAGATCGAGCTTACGCGCCGCGTCCAGCGTGAGGGTGTCGTCTGCCTCGAGAAGGAACTGCACGTCCTTCTTATCATCAGGATAATCCATCGCCTTCAACGCCGCGAGCATCTGTTTGATGACTTCCGGCTCCTTATACATCGGGATCAGAATGGTAAAGATGGGCCACTCGCGCGGCTCCTGCGCCTTGATGTCCTCCGGAGAAAAACGCACGATCGCGGTCGGCGACACTGAGGCGCGGATGACGATAAACTTATAGAACGTCAAAATCACATAATAGACCGTGCAGAGGGCGATCAACCCCTGCGCCGTGAGTAAGGGTGAGAGACATGCCGCCCCGATAAGGATCGCAAAGACAACGAGCGTCATGATTTTCTGTACCGCTGTCATCGGGCGCGACGCACTCCACTCCGGGCGCTTCTGCGCCAACTCCAACGGATCAACCGCGCGTATCGCTTCCTTGTCACGCAACCGCTGTTCAACATCATTCTGTACAACAGTCATTTTATTCCCCAAAATAGATTATTGTACAATATCAAATTGTATGGCATTTGGCAAACGTCTGTTTTGCAAAAAAAACACCCGTTCGGAAAAGGATTGCAAATTTCCGCCAAAAAGGGGAAACTGTTTGAATAATGATGTTCATTGAAAGGGACAAGATGAAAAACTGTGTTGTTTGTTTGTTTGCGTGTGTGTGCGTCTCGCTGTTCGCGCAGGATCCGGCGTGGTATCAGAAAGGCGCGTCGCCGGTGGAGACGTTCCTGGCGTCGTATCCCGTGGCGGCGGCGGACAACACGTTCGCGTGCGGGCCGTGGCACGTGATCGGGCCGTTCCCGAATGAGAAGGGCAACAAGGGGTTCGATGTCGCGTACCCGCCCGAAAAGGAGATTGACCTGAATGCGGAGTACGAGGGTGTGGACGGGAAGCGCGTCCGCTGGCAGCAGAAGGATCATTTCAAGGATGGTGTCGTGAATGACCTGCGCATCTTCGAGGTGAATGATTTCGTCTGCGCGTATGTCTATCGCGAGATCACGTCGCCCGCCGATTTGCAGGTGCTGTCGGAGATGGGGAGCGACGACACGCTGACCGTCTGGGTGAACGGGCAGAAGATTTTCTCGAAGAATGTTCTGCGTTCCTGCAAGATCGGCGAGGAGAAAATCATGTTGCCGCTGAAGGCGGGGAAGAATCAGTTGCTGCTGAAGATCTGTCAGGGGGACCAGCCGTGGGCGTTCGCGTTCAGCCTGTCGGGTAAGGCGGCTGCGTTGAAGCAGACGCTCGCGCTCCTCCGCCGCGACTTCCCGGACCAGCCGCGCGAGATCGAGCTACTGGAGGAGGCAATGATGCAGTACGGCCGCCTCGACGGTCTGCTCACGGGGCGGATTCCCAAGAGCAAGTTCGCCGTCCCCGAGCACACGCATAACGCCGCCGCGTTGTTCCATCCCGACGACAAGGATCCGGCGGATGTCGTCATGCGCAGGACGCGGGTGTTGTGCGATGCGCTGAAGTCGCCGCTCAAGGCGGAGCTGGACGCGCTTCAGCGTCAGGGGGGCGACAGGCTCGTGCTCTACTTGAAAGCCTGTAACCTGCGCCGCGCCGTCGCGTTCTCAAACCCGTTGCTGGATTTCGACAAGATTGTTTTCGTCGCGCACAAGAAGAACGGGCGCGGTGAGCTTGGCGGCGACCACATGGCGGGGCAGTATTACGGTATCCATGCGACGAAAGGGGAGGGGCTGTTCATCCTAGAGGACGCGTTCGGCACGCGGCCCGTCGCCAAGAACGTCGTCGGCGCGGGCCTGCCCGACGGGGCGTACCTGTCGCCCGAGCTTTCGTTCGACGGCAAGCAGATTTTGTTCGCATACACGCAGGCCGCCGGGTACGCCCCGCAGAAACGCGCGGCGGAGGATACGGATGACATGTACAACTACAGCGGGCTGAAGTGCTCATTCACGGAGGAGAACGCGTGGCACATCTACAGCGTGGGCGTGGACGGCTCGGGCCTGCGCCAGCTCACGCGCGGCGTGTTCAACGACTTCGACCCCTGCTTCCTGCCGAACGGGAAAATCGCGTTCATCTCCGACCGCCGGGGGGGGTTCGGGCGTTGCCACATGACGGCGAACGGCGGCGCGCCGTGGTTCACCTACACGCTCCACCGCATGAATGCCGATGGCAGCGGGATGGAGCGCATCAGCCATCACGAGACCTGCGAGTGGCAGCCGAGCGTCCTCAACGACGGCATGATTGTCTATACGCGCTGGGACTACGTGGACCGCGGTTTCTTCCAGGCGCATCACCCGTGGACGACCACGCCCGACGGCCGCAATGCCCTCGCCGTCCACGGTAACTACCCGAGGAAGTGGGAGGACCGCCCGTGCATGGAGATGGACATTCGCGCGATCCCCGGCTCGCGCAAGATGGTCGCCGTTGGCACCGCGCACCACGGCCAGACCTACGGCTCGCTCGTGCTGGTGGACCCCGACGTCGAGGACGACGACGCCATGGCCCCCGTCAAGATGATCACGCCCGACGAGCGTCTGCCCGAGTCCGAGTACGGCTACTTCTGCCGCGAGGCCTCCTACGCCACGCCGTACCCCCTCGGCGAGGACTACTACCTCTGCGCGTTCGGCTACCCGGACGAGAACGCGCCCGACTCCGTCGAGAACTACGGTCTCTACCTGCTCGACGCGTTCGGCAACATCGAGCTGCTCTACCGTAACCCCGCCATCGCCAGCCAGAGTCCGTTCCCGCTCAAGGCCCGTCCCGTCCCCCCCGTCGTGCAGGAGACGGTCCAGCCGTACAAGGTCGCGCAGGGCCAGCCCCGCGCCAACTACGACCGTGCCCACATGCTCGCCGCCGCCCAAGCGGACGGGCAGTTGAGCGCACCCCCCGGTGTCGTCTCCATCATGAACATCTACGAGAGCCGCCACGCCTGGCCCGAGAACACGAAAGTCACGGCCCTGCGCGTCATCCAGATTCTGCCCAAGTCCACGCCCGGCCGCAACAACCCCGCCATCGGGTACGGCACGGAGAAGAACGCCCGCGCTGTGCTAGGCACGGTCCCAGTCGAAGCGGACGGCAGCGTAAACTTCTTCCTGCCGCCGTACATCCCTGTCCTCTTCCAGGCGCTCGATGCGGAGGGCAAGGCCGTGCAGTCCATGCGCTCCGATGTGTACATCGCGCCGCACGAGAACTTCAGTTGCGTGGGGTGCCACGAGAACCGCCGCGCCGCGCCCACCGTCCCGCGCACGACGATCGCGTCGCAGCGCCCCCCCTCCGTTCTCAAACCCGAACCCGACGGCACCAACCCGTTCAGCTTCGTCCGCCTCGTCCAGCCCGTGCTAGACAAGCACTGCGTCGAGTGCCACGACGGAAAAAATCGAGAAATTGAGAAATCCAAAAATCCAGAAGTTGCAAACTCTAAACTTCTCGACTCCTCTACTTCTAAACTTCCAAACCTCTCCGGCAAGCCTGACAACGAGCCGTGGACCCCCTCCTACCGCAGTCTCCGCCCCTACGCGTTCTATTACGACGGCGGCGGGTCATTTGTGGAGTCGAAGACGTACCCCGGTAAATTCGGCGCAATCGCCTCGCCGCTCTACAAGCATCTGGCGAAAGGGCATAAGGACGTAAAGCTGACCCCCGAAGAGATGCGCCGCATCACGCTCTGGCTCGACTGCAACTCCGACTTCTACGGCACCTACGAGAACATCGAATCCCAGCGACGCGGCGAGATCGTCCGCGCAATCCTGCAGTGAATTTTTTCTCACAGAGGCGCAGAGATACGGAGGTTTTTTGGATACACTGAATTGGTGATATCCTGCCTCACTCGTCGTTTATCCTCGGGATGGGGGGAAGCTCTCCTCCCATCTGATAACGTTTTCGGGGAGAAGGAATATTGTTGGAATAAACAATCCATTTTGATGCCCAATTTTTCGGACGGTACTTTCCGGGGCGGCGGACAATTTTCTGTTTTTTTTCTAACTTTTCGATTGTGTTGCGGATTTTTTCTTTCGCTTGTGTCTCCTCGTGTTTTTTGCGTAGCTGGTGTCGTACATATTGTGTCGGCAAGCAGAATGCGACGCCAACACAAAAGGGTGTTAGAAAAAATTTGCCATTATCACGTAGCCAACAGTGAAATGCGCCGTTAAGAAAAAACGCCATCCAAAACAGCAAAAGTAACCAGACGATAAATGGTGATAGCCATTTTCTCATGATGCAATACCTCCTTATGGAACTTATTTTACCCTAAGCGCCATTGAAAGGGAAGGCGTTTCTAATCGCCGGAGTTTCTAAAAATTTTAGTGCGAAATTTGTTGTGCTTCCGCGCGGCGTTTGGTATTGTGATGACATTCAAACAGGAACATCCTCAACACACGGAAACAAAATGAAAAACGGTACGCACATTATGATTACCGCCGCCTTCTTGGCGGTGGGCGCAGCGAACGCCCAGCAGTGGGTCTTCGTGGACGGGCCCCAGCCGACCATTCAGAACTCCGGCTGGGTATTCGAGGTGTCGGTCGAGAACGGCAACGAGCTCACGCTCACGAAATGCATCGGTTCGCCGCCCTACGTCACAGGCCTTGCCCTGCCCCTCGGAAGCTCGTTTACCGAGGACTACAAAATCGTCGGCATCAATGGCGTGAACCAGGCGGGCGGCATCCTCGGCACACACCGCGACAAGGCGGACAGCCTCACCCTGCCGGACTCGTTGACGAACATCGGGGACTACGCCTTCAACGACTGTCCCGCGCTCACGGGCGGGTTGACCCTCCCCAACGCCGTTACCAACATCGGGGTTCACGCCTTCCAGTGGTGCGGTTTCACGGGCACGTTGATCATCCCCGACACCGTGACGAACATCGGGAACGACGCGTTCAGCTTCAACACCTTTACGGAAATCTTCACGCCATCGGAGGGGGTCAGCTTCGGGGATTACGTCTTCGCTGACAACCCCCCGCTGAAAGCGGTCCGCTACTCGGGCGGCTATCCCGCATCCGTCGGGGCATACCATTATTTCTCGTCAACGACCGTCACCTCCTACGTTGCGGCGGCGAATGCCCAATCGTGGGACCCGTATGTGAGCCCCGCCAACACGCTCTCCACCACGGGCGCCGCGATTTGGCAGGGATACCCCATCCGCTGCTCGACGCTCGTCGTGTCCTTTGACGGCAACGGCGCGACGAACGGCCCCTTCTCTGTCCAGGCCGCCATCCAAGGCGAACCCTACGGTACCCTGCCCGAGGCGGCGAAGCCGGGCTACACCGCCGACTGGACGCTCGACGACGCGACCGTCACCGCCGCCTCGATTGTGACTGCCACCACCAACCACACCCTCGTCGCGCAATGGACCGCGAACACCTACAGGCTGGCGTTCGCCCCGGGCGACGCTTTGCCCTACAACCCCAGTCGGTACACCCAGGATGTCACCTACGACACGCTGACGGCGCTGCTCCCCAACGCCTACGTCTATCCTGGCCACACGTTCGCGGGATGGCTGTGCGCCGCCGACAACCACATCTACAGGGACGGCGTCACCGTCCTCAACCTGGCGGTCTCCGGCAGGGTGGGGATGGTCGCGCAATGGGCCCCGATCGGTTTCCTCGGCGAGGGGGTCCTCATCGGCTCCATCACCGTGGACATCGGTGGCGACGTGACCCTGACATGGCCCCCGGTCAAGTGCAACGCCTACGCCGTCTATGTCACCGACGACCTCGCCGCCCCCCCCGAGGCGTGGGCCGCGTTCGTGGAGGGTGTGGAAGCAAATCTCTACATTACCCGCGGAACCCTTGACAGCGCCATGCTGCCCTTAAAACTCTTCAAAGGTGCCGACCTCAATACCGACCGCCTCTTCTTCGCCGTGAGGGTGCTGAATTAGGGTATTTCCGGGAATCGTGTACCCGTTTGACACGCGAGAGGGGACCTAAGGGATTTCGGGGACACAAGGGGGGGGAAGGAAC
>WRML01000051.1 GCA_009777165.1 Kiritimatiellota bacterium | reverse complement strand
TCTCCAATTGGGGCCGAGGCATCGCATGAGACGTGCGCGGGCGGGGGCGGTGAGTTCGGGGGGGCCCCCGAAGACGACACCCCCCCCCTTGGGCAACGGCCACCCCCCCTCAAGCAGTTTGAGCTTGCGGGGGCGGGGGAACAGTTTTGATAAGTCAGTCATGGAGGAAATCACATTTGCATTTTTACCATATCCGCGTCCCCGGCACAAGTGCAGTTTAATTGAATCGTAAAAAATTAAAATTTCGATTTTTTGTTGTTGCGTGTTCGGGGGAAAAAAGGTAACCTGTTTCCATCCTTTTCAAAAGGAAGTGTAGTTACGTTAAACAAGTTTAGAAAGGTAGACATGATGAAGACCTCAATTCACGCACACATTCTCATGGGACTCGTCGGCGCATGGATGATGACCTCATCCGCTCACGCGGCAACTCCCCAAGAACTCGGTATTGTGTCGGCGGGCTCGCCCGTCGTGTTAGGGCAATGGAACGCGGGCTATGACCAGACGCGGGCGGTCGCATTCAGCGAGGGTATCCCGATGGTCGTGGTTTGGAGCAATCCCAATTGCTCACACTGCGAGAATTTCGACAAGGTGCTGCTCACGGAGACATTCAAGAACTGGATGGGCAATCAGAAACTCGTGATGCACTATCAGAAAGGCGACACGCGCAGCAAGACATACGACTGGTGCTATAATAAAGGAAAAGGCTGGACGATTGAGAACCCGTCCTACTTCCCGCTTATCCTCCTGTACTGGCAGAAAGCGGACGGGACGGTGATGGTCGAGCAACGCCGCATCGGGGATAGCATGCGCGGCGGCAGTGGCACGAAGATGACCCTTGCTGAACAGGCGGACAGGGTCATCTCCATCATCATGACTGCGTTCGAGGACTATCGCCGGACAGACCAGTGGGATCCGGATGATGACACGCAGGCGGGTGCGCAGGAGTTGATGATCGGGTTGATCGAGCAGTCGCAGGTGCACACGTTGAATGTGTCGGACACGAACGACTGGTATCGTTTCACCGTCGCCGCCAACGCCACGAACCTCATCACGTTCACAGACGTGAAGCCCGTCGTAGGGACCCCCCTGTATGCGTTTTTCAATGATACGGAAATGTTCGCCAACGGGACCGTGACGAGCAACAGCCGTTTCGAGTTCGCGAATCCCTCCGGGGATCCCTCCAACATTGTCATGCGCATCTATTACGCCTCGGGCACGAACGTTGACATCGAATACACGATCAACTATAAGGAGTACGTCGGCGCGGCCGTATGGTTCGAGCAGACGGCCATGACGTTCAGCGCATGGGCAAGCACGTTTGAAATCCCGGTCGTCTTCAGTGGGGACGACCTCGGTCTGAAAACCAACGCGGCGGTGGCGGTCACGGCATCAGGCATGGGCGCCAATCCCTATTACACCTTGGTCAACAACACACTGGCGTGGGACGAGACCGACGAAGGCAAGGGGGTCCTCACGGTCACGGTCACCCCCCATGCCGAGTGGGTCGAGATGCACACGTTTGATCTGACGTTGCACCCCATGGCGGGAGAGACCGTCGATCCTTTTCCCATGACGATCACGGTGGATCCGGGCCAACCCAACAAGGGGACGATCGGTTATGCCGGGTATGTGGTGAACGGCATCACGAACGCTTACGTGTCGTCGGCACGCCCTGTGGTCCGCGAGGGCGACAGCGTGGAGGTCTTGCTCTCCCGCACCAGCGGGAGTAACACGGCGGTAACCGCCGTGTTCACCTGGGGGTCCGGCAGCAGCGCCGTGCAGGTTCCCGGAGTGGACGTGGTCTGGGACGACATGGAGGAGGGAATCAAGGGTGTGTCCATCGTGATCCCGAGAGCCTCCGCGTTCCAGCCGAGCCGTAATGCGGTGCTGAACATCCCCCCCATCGCGGGCGCGTTGCTTGGCGCGCAGAGGACGGCGCTCACGTTCGTCATCCAAAACGAGTTTTACATGGGACCCCTGGCCGAGTGGGTGAAGCTGAACCCCACGCTCCCGGTCAAGACGACAGCGGATGCCTGGTTCCAGGCAGACGGCGAGGGCGTGCGCAGTCGGCCGCTGACGAATGGCGCGGTGGCGGTCATGACGGCGGCAGTGACTGGACCGGGGGTCTTGAAACTCGCGGCGGATCCCGCAGGGGGGGCCGATGTGACGCTCTCCATCAAAGGCAAGGCGACCCTGACGCCGGCAGTCACAATCGATGGCGACGTGTATGGCTACCTGGTTCCAGAAGGCAAGCAGACCATCTCCCTGACGGCGACATCGGCCAAGGGCGGCGCGGAAGTCTATGCGTTGCTTTCGGATTTGGCGTACATCCCGCTGACGGCGGCGGTCACGCCGATTGCCCCGCGCACGGGCGACGTTGTCCAAGCGGGGGTCGTGAAGCTGTCGTGGGATGCGTCGAGCGTGGCGCAGCTGGACGGCATCAACGGCGTGACGAACACCTTCGCAGTGTTTGTCGCCGCGACGGAGAAACTGCTGCCGCAAGGGCAAGTGGCGGACTTGGAGGCGGGGAACACGTCCTTTGACGTCACCCGCGGAGCCGGGGCGTTCGTGTGGCGCGTCGCCATCGCGGTCTCCGAAACGGCTGCCAATGGCACGACGATTCTCTTCAACGGGACGGCGCAGAAAGTCGAGGCGGTTGCGGCAGGGGCCCCCGGCTTCGACGTGGACGCGGGCGACTTCACCCAGCCGGGATGGGTGTGGGATGCTGACACCGCGCAACTCACCGCAGACACGTATGTCGGGCTGCGGACGGCGTTCGGCCCACTGGCAGTGGCGAACGCGGCATCGGTCAAGGTCAAAACCGGATCCCTCCCCAGCGGCCTGAAACTGGAGAAGGACGCGGATGGCATCTGGTGGGTGAAAGGGATCCCCTCGAAGGCGGCGAGTAACGTGCGCGTCGTGCTGCAGGCGATGGACGGCAAGACCGGGGGGACCACGCTCGCGCTCAGCTACACCGTCGCCCCGCTGCCGCGCGAGGCGTACGGCAGTTACAACGGTTTGGCGAGTGTTGATGATGGGACGGGGTTGGCTTACGGGCAGGCATCCCTGACGGTGTCCGCCGCTGGGAAAATCTCCGGCAAGCTGACCCTCCCGAACAGCAAGACGTACACGTTGACGGCGACAGGGTATGACGCGTTTGAGAGCGGGGTGTTCTCCGTCACGAACGCACAGTTTGTCGCAAAAATCAAGAAGGAGACAATCCCGCTGGAGATGGCGGTCAGTACGGATGTGCCAGGGGAGGTGCTCTTGAGTGCCACGGCTACGGCTACCGTCTCGATCGGGGCAACGTTTGTCCGCGACGGCTGGTCAGATAAAGAAGGGATTGTTGTCGAGCGTGAGGGCGCATTGCGGCTTGTGCAGGACTATGACTCCGGCTTGCTCTCGAAGGCGCCGGGGGGGTACTACACGCTCTTGGTGCTACCCAGTACGGACAGCGAAAACGCCGGGCTGGCAGGAACAGGGTACCTGACGATTACCGTTGACAGGAAGGGCAAAGTCAAAACCGCCGGCAAGCTGGCGGACGGTACCGCTGTCTCGCTGTCGAGCGTGCTCCTGCTCGATGCGTCAATGGGGGTCCCCTGCTTGTGGATCGCCACTGCGCCGAAGACGTATTCGGGCGGCTTCTTCAAAGCCGATCTTATTTTCACCCGCGAAGCCGTCGCGCCTGGCCGTGTCCTGCTGAATGGCCCGGCCCTGTGGGAAAGCTGGAACCCGAGGGCGACAGACGTGTTAAACGACGGTTTCCAATTCGCGCTCGATACCCAGGGCGGCTGGTACGCGAAGAACGACACGCTGAAGAAGATGTATAATAATGAAGACGGGTTGGTTGCGCACGCTCAAAGCTGGGATGTCAACGCGGCGTTCAATGCGAAGGGTACGGGACTGAATGCGTTGCCGGCGTGTGGCACGGCAGGGAACGTCGCGTGCCTAAAGCTGTCCGTGAAGCCCAAGACCGGCCTGTTCAGCGGCTCGTTCCGCGAGGATGTCGGCGGCAAGACCGTGACGCGGAATCTGGTCGGTGTTCTGACCCCGTCGTTGACCGACGCCGACGGACTCACCGGTACTGCGGGTGGGGGTTACTACCTCATCCCGCAGACAACTCCCTACAAGTTCAACCAGTCCGATAACTTCCTCTTAGAGCCCGACTGCGGTTGCGGCCCGTAAAGGCGGGAAATGAAAACGTAGGGCGGACATCGTTGTCCGCCCTTTTCGTTTCTTCCCACTCAAAAAAAAGGATTGTCGCGGTGTGCGGCAATCCTCTATACTAGAAACTGTTTTGTCGTTAGTGGTAGAGGGGACGTTGCAATGGCATCAGGATTTTTCGACAGGCTGGTGGCGCGGCTGGATAAACTGGATCCGGGGAACCTTCAGGCGCAGATGGTGCGCCTGACGCAGGAGCGCGGATTTCTGGAGACGATTTTCCAGTCCATCCAGGAAGGCGTGATGGTGATTGACAACGAGGGGCTCCTGCTCTACGCGAACCGCGCGGCGGAGACGCTCGCGGGCTTTGCGTTTGCCCACACGAAGGGCCGCTCCGTCCTGCGTTTCCTGCGCGAGTGGGACTGGGAGCACCTGCTGGACGCGCCGGAGGTCGTGGGCGGCGGATGGTCGCGGATGGTGACGCGCGAGATTGAGGTCACTTATCCCGAGCACCGCTTCATCAGCGTTTACGCCGTGCCGCTGGACGAGCAGGACGTGGTGCGCAAGGGGGTGCTGGTCATCCTGCGCGATGTCTCGAACGAGCGGCGGCAGGAAGCCTCCGCACTGGAGGAGGAGCGCACCAACGCGGTCAAGAACCTCGCCGCCGGGGTGGCGCACGAAATCGGCAATCCGCTGAACGCGCTCAACATCCACTTGCAGTTGCTGGCGCGGGAGCTTGCGGGGCTTGCGGACGAGGATGCGCGTCGTCCGTTACAGGAGCTTGCGGAAGTGGCGCGGAAGGAGGTCGAGCGGCTCGACGCCATCATCACACAGTTCCTGCGCGCGGTGCGTCCGAGCAAGCCCGTGCTGCGTCCCGAGGCGCCCACGGAGGTACTAGAGGAGACGCTGAAGTTGCTGAAGACCGAGTTTGGCAACCGCCGCATCGAGGTGTCCGTGGACATCCCCGAGGCGGTCCCGTCGGTGAAGCTCGACCGCCAGCAGATCAAGCAGGTTTTCTTCAACCTTGTGAAGAACGCGTTGGACGCGATGCCCGACGGCGGCTCGCTCAAGATCGCATTCGGCGTGGGTGACGCGTTCGTGGACATCTCGTTCATGGACACCGGGTGCGGTATCGCGGCGGAGGAGATGGGGCGGTTGTTCGACCCGTATTATACCACCAAGTCCGATGGCACAGGGTTGGGGCTGATGATCGTGCGGCGCATCGTCGAGGACCACGGCGGCGAGATTGAACTTGCCAGCAAGACGGGCGAGGGCGCGTGTTTCAAAATCCGCCTCCCCCGTAACGAGCGGCGCATCCGGATGCTGAGCGGAAAGTGAAACGAATGAAAACGGATGGTTTCTTTTTGACAGGATTACAGGATGGCTATGAGTATGTTTAACCACAAAGGACACAAAGGCAATGACTCAATTTTATGACAGGATTACAGGATTTGACAGGATTTTTTTTGATAAAAACCTTTGTGGCCTTTGTGCCTTTGTGTGAGAAAAAACAGAGGATTTTTTATGACAGGATTGTGCCGTTTCGTGCTGGTAATCATGTTGTTGGGCGGGGTCGCGGTGGCGGAGGAGCTTGTCCCGATTAACATCGGGCTTCCGGCTCCGGCGAAATGGCCGGGGGGTACGGCCGGTACGGAGTCGCCGAACCTCGAGCCGCCCCGGGACGACAAGCCCTACCCGCCGATCCTCGCCCCCAAGGGATGCGGCGCGTTGCTGTCGGGGGGGTGTAAGGTCACGTCCAGCGACCCTAGCCCGCTGGTGGGCGACCTGTCGTTTGTGACGGACGGGAAAAAGGAGGAGGCGGTCAACGAGGATGTGCGCCTCGTGCTGCACGGCGGATTGCAGTGGGTACAGATTGACCTGGGCGCGCAACAGGAGATTTATGCGGTGTGCGTCTGGCATTCCTTCTCGCCGAGGATTCGCGTGTACCATGATGTCATTGTGCAGGTCTCGGACGACCCCGACTTCTTCGAGGATGTCGTGACCCTCTTCAACAATGACCACGACAACAGTGCCAAGCTCGGCGTGGGGAAAGACTTTGAGTACATCGAGACGCACGAGGGGCGACCGATCCCAGCAAACGGTGTGAAGGGACGCTACGTGCGGTGTACCAGCAACGGCAACATCCGCGACGAGTCGAACGCGTATGTGCAGGTCGAGGTGTTCGGGAGGGGGGGGCAATGAATTTTCTAACAGGGCGCGTCTGCGCGGCTATCGCAATGCTGGGCGGGGCAGCAACGGCGGAGGAGCTCGTCCCGATTCAAACGGTGATGCCAAAGCCATCATTTGGTATTGGGCCCAAGGATATGTCAAAAGAGGAGGCGCTCGTCCCGATTCAAACGGTATTTCCAAAGCCCCCCTTTGGTAGTGGACTCAGGGATATAAAGAATGCCTATAACTTAGAGCCACCCCGAAACGGCAAATCCTATCCGCCGATTCTCGTCCCGAAAGGTTGCGACGAGTTGTTGTCCAGAGGATGTATGGTCACGTCCAGCGACCCGTGGCCCGTCAAGGGCAAGCTGTCGTTTGTGACAGACGGGGAGAAGGAGGCTGGTGCCGAGACGTCTGTTGAGCTCGCGCCCGGACGGCAATGGGTCCAGATTGACTTGGGTTCGCAAAAAGAGATTTATGCGGTGTGGATTTGGCATTTTTTCTCGCAGCCTTGCGTCTATAAAGATGTCATCGTGCAGGTCTCGGATGACCCTGACTTTATTGACGGGGTTGTGACTGTTTTCAACAACGACCATGACAATAGCGCAGGGTTAGGCGCGGGAAAAGACTTCGAGTATATCGAGATGTGCAGGGGCCGACCGATTCCGGCGAACGGTGCGAAAGGTCGTTATGTGCGGTGTACCAGCGGCGGGGACACAACAACCCGTGAACACATTTATACCGAGGTTGAGGTGTTCGGAAAGAAATGAGAGATTCAAAATGAGTAATCCGACGATTCTGATTGTTGATGACGACAAGAACACGCGCGACGGCCTCCAGCGGGCGTTGCAGCGCAACTACACCGTGAGGACGGCGGAGGGCGCGGATGCCGCGCTCGCCATCCTTGCGCAGACACCGCATGTGGACCTGATGCTCTCGGACCTGCGGATGCCAGGCACGGATGGGCTGGGGCTGTTGCGCCACGTGCATCAGCATTACCCGCAAACGGTGTGCGTGCTGCTGACGGCTTACGGGACGGTCGAGACGGCGGTCGAGGCGATGCGGCAGGGGGCGGATGATTTCCTGATGAAGCCCGTCAACCTCGACCACCTCGACACGCTCGTGGCGCGGGCGTTGAAGGCGCACGACTTGAAGCAGAAAGCCCAGGCCCCCGAGATCCCGCCCGACGGAAAACACGGCCTGGAGAACATCATCGGCGAATCGCCCGCCATGGACGCCGTGTTCGACATCATCCGCCGCGTCGCGCCGACGCAGGCCTCCATCCTCATCCAGGGCGCGAGCGGCACGGGCAAGGAGCTGGTCGCACAGGCCATCCACCGCCTCAGCACGCAGAGCAAGGGCCCGTTCGTCGCGGTGCATTGCGCGGCGCTCTCCTCGACGCTGTTGGAGAGCGAGCTGTTCGGTCACGAGAAAGGCGCGTTCACTGGGACCACTGGGCAGCGGCGCGGACGTTTCGAGATGGCGGACGGGGGGACCCTCTTCCTCGACGAGATTTCCGAGATTGACCTGGCAACGCAGGTGAAGCTCCTGCGCGTGCTGGAGGAGCGCACGTTTGAGCGCGTCGGCGGCGAGGAGACGATCACCGTGGACATCCGCATCGTCACCGCCACGAACAAGGATCTGCGCGACTACGTCCGGCAGGGCAAGTTCCGCGAGGATCTCTTCTTCCGCCTCAACGTGGTGGACATCCTGCTACCGGTCCTGCGCGAACGCGCGGGCGACATCCCGTTGCTGGCGGACCGCTTCGTGAAGGAGTACGCCGAGCGGAACGCCAAGCCCATCAAGGGGCTGATGCCCGAGACGCTGGAATTGCTCACACGCTACGGCTGGCCCGGCAACGTGCGCGAGCTTCGGAACGCCATTGAGAAGATGGTCGTGCTGGCGCAGACGGAATGGCTCACGCCCGACGACGTGCCGGGCAACATCCGCTCGACGGCCCGCGAGGATGCCCCCCCCCCTCCAGAGGGGGGGGGAGAGGTACAGCTCGCGGGGAGGCCCGCCCTCCAAGGGGGGGGGTCACTTGCCGATGCGGAGAAGCAGAAGATATTGTCAACGCTCGCCCAACACAACGACAACCGCACCCGCGCCGCCGCCGAACTCGGCATCAGCCGCCGCACCCTGCACCGCAAGCTGAAAGAGTGGGGAAAGGAGTCGTGACGTGTGAAGATGAACCGGAAGTGGATCAAGCGTGGCGTATGGATTGTGGCACTGCTGTTTGCCCTGATGAACGGTGTCGCCTTTTTCCATGCCTACACATTCACCCATTTCGCCCGCCACACGGCAACACGGACCAAAAGCGCGAAAGACCTGACCGTCGGAGAGAAAATAGTGGCCTTGACGATTGGCGTGAGCAACCCAAGGCCCGAGAATAAAACAGTCCCGACTCACGCTTATCAAACCGTCACACTCAACAGCAACACGGAAATCGAATGCTGGAGCATTGCGGCGGAGAACCCGAAAGGGACGGTGGTTCTGTTCCACGGCTTCAACAGCGCGAAGTCATCGTTGCTTGACAGGGCAGACGTGTTTCACGCGCTTGGCTACAACACGTTCCTCGTTGACTTCATGGGGTCGGGTGGCTCGGAGGGCAATCTGACGACCATCGGTTTCTGGGAAGCGAAGCAGGTGAAAACGTGCGTTGACTATCTGACGGGGCAAGGCGAGCAGAACATTTATCTGTTCGGGGTTTCGATGGGTGCGGTCGCGCTGATGAAGGCCATCCGCGATGAGGGGGTCCGCCCGAGAGGCATCATCATGGAATGCCCGTTCGCCTCGATGTACCGGACGGTGTGTGTACGATTTGAGATCATGCGTGTGCCGACGTTCCCGATGGCGGGCCTGTTGGTTTTTTGGGGCGGGATGCAGCACGGGTTCTGGGCATTTGCCCACCGCCCGACCGACTACGCGAAAAGCATCACTTGCCCGGCGCTCCTGTTCTACGGGGTGCAAGACGAGCGCGTCGGCCGCACTGAAATTGATGCCATTTTCACCAACCTGGCAGGCCCGAAAACACTGAAGGTGTATCCGACGGCAGGGCACGCAAACGACCTGTTCAAACATAAAGATGAATGGACGCGCGATGTTCAACATTTCTTTCAAACGAGTAACTAAAACTAGAAAATGCGATTGCGCTTGTGTTATACTTGATCACACGCGGAGGAAATTGTCTGACCACTGAAACTACGGAACACGAGGAATTGACCATGAACACACCAGCATCACTTGATCCCGATTTTATCCCCCTGTTCTGCGTGTACACGTCGCTCCAGGAAGAGGCGGCGCATGCGAGGAAAACGGTTCAGGTCCGTATCGCGTGCGTGCGCGACGGCGGCGACTGCGACACGTTCGAGATGGATGTCGCCGATCCCATGGGCGATACCGCAACCCGTTTCTGCGAGCGCGTCGTGAAGTTCATGCTCTGGGCCAGCGGGGGCCACGAGATCCACATCTCCGCCCCGGGGGCCCTGTCGCAACACATCGCCGCCGCCTACGCGCCGGGGGGGGGCCGCGCGTTCGACTGCGGGATGATGGCCGCCGCGTACGGCCGCCCCCTCCC
>WRML01000050.1 GCA_009777165.1 Kiritimatiellota bacterium | reverse complement strand
GCCGAGGGGGTTTGTGAGTTGAAAAGGGTATTAGGTTTTGGTTTAGAGGTTTGAGGGGGGGGGAGCCGTTCGGGCCAGGCGATAATTGAGTTCTGCGCGGGTCTCCTCGCGCTGTTGCTGCTGGTCACGGGGATATTCCACGTCAGCAGGATGGCGAGGATTTCCCTCGCCATCCACAGCGAGATACGGGGGGAGGCCGGGCTGAACGCCATGCAGAACGACTTCGGCTCCACCCCGCAGGCCATCTCGGACTGGGACCCCGGCCCCGACAGCGTCCGCTTCACGGCCGATGACAAGCCGAAGCTCAGCTCCATGGCCTCCGCCATCGAGGCCGTTGTCAGCCATTCCGTCCGGGGAGGGGATGACTGGCAGGTGGTCTCCGACAAATCCCAGCTCCCCTCCTCCATGGTGACCCTGCAGAAGCTGATGGGGATGCCCGGGTTCCTCGGGTGCGCACACGAGACGGACACGGTACGGATGCGGGTTGACCCCATCATCCGCCAGCTGGTGTACGACGCGCCGGAGGTCAGCATCAAGGAGGAGGTGTGGATGCCGCAGATGGGGGGCCTCTTCTGATGCCCCGCCCCCGCAACCTGCTGGCCGCGGCATACGGCAGGTGGCTCCTGTTGATTCTTGCGCTGGCCCCTCTCCTCCCGTCCTATGCGCCCATCTTCTGGCGTTCCAAGGGGAGGGTGGTTGATGTGCTGACCGGGATGGGGGGGGCAAGTGTCTATTCGACCCCCGTGCAGGTCAACGGGGCCCCCGGCACACTTTCCGCGTATGCCTTCAAAGGGCGGTTCATCTCCGAGGTGACCTCCGTGCTGGCAAGCCAGCTTAAGCTCCCCCCCCTCCCGAAGTCGCCCAGCGCCTTGCTCACCTTCCAGGAGAGCAACCGACTGCAGCGGATGCTGGTGCTGCCGTCATCGGACGGTACCGACTCGTGCATCGTGCTGGTGTTCGACCAATCCCTGCGCGACGCCCAGCGTTCCGCCGACGCCCCCGTCGCCTGGCCCGAGGGGTTCGCGTCGTTCCCAGGGGCCCCCCGGTTCACGGCCGTCTGCGCCAACACCCGCACCACCTTCGCCACCGCCGACGCGGTGGGCCCCCCGGAGACCGTCGCGCAGGAGGCCGCGGCCGTCCTGCGCGGCAAAGGTTGGACCGAGTCCCCCGCCTCCACCCCGACATTCAAACTCCTTTCGGACCGTAACCGCATCTGCGCCGTCTTCGCCTCGCTCGACCCCACGACGGGGCAGACAACGCTCAGTATCGTCCAGCGTGACGGATCGAATTGAAACCGCCCCAGCACATGGACCGTAACCAACAGTAATCCATGGGCGCGAAAACAAGGCTGCCCGTTTTACCCCGATGACACCGATTGGCACGGTTTTGGGTGTATGGCATTCATCGGCATCATCTGCGGTTTGTCTTTCAAAAATCGAACGTATGAGCTGAAAGCCTTGCGGATATTGGTGTCTCACGTATGAAAAAGGAGGTGCCATCAGGAAAAGCGCATCATGAAAAGCAAACAGATCTGTCTGGCGGCAGACGAACGCAACGAGCTGGAGCGGTTCGCCAAGACAGGCGTGCGCAACACCCGGCTGGCCAACCGCGCAAAGGTCGTACTCGCGCTCGACACGTCCGGGGGTAATTTTCGATGGCAGTCGATGGCCACCGACGGCAGTCGAAACTGGAAACGAGGGCGTGTTGACACAAAAGGCTGAAAACCTTGCGGACAGGAATTCCCCTGAAGGGGCGCATAGGGTCCGCACTCCGTTTTGCGGATACACCATTTCTTTAAGGCTCTAAACGGGTACGCTGTTTCGGAAAACGCTCTAAACACCGCGTCGCAGTGTTCCTGCCCTAAAAAGCGGAAACGTCTGCCAGAGCAGACGTTTCCGTTGACTATTCATTCGTTATGAATCACGAGTCACTAATCCTTCACCGCCCTCACGCGGAAGAACATCCGGTCAGGGGCCAGGACCGAGTGGTCCACACGCATCTGATGCTCGGGCCCCCCGGGGGTGCGCAGGAGCATATAGATGACGGTGGGGTCCGTAACCTCGTTGTACGGCGTCCATGCCGGGATGGGAAGTGCCAGATCGTCGGAGACATAGACTTCGTAGGTGTAGGCAATGCCGGCACCGAACTTGGCCGTGATCGGGTTGGTCTCCCATGCCAGCGCCACGTTGCCGTCGGGCGGCAACACCGTGATCGCGCTGATGTTTACCCAGATGTCGTTCTCGGTCGGGACCGGCGGCGTGAACGCCACGATGTCGCTCGCCGTCATCACGCCCACGGACACCAGAGAGTTGTAGCCGGGATCACCCCAGATGGTCTGCGGCGAGGTCGTGTAAAAGGTACCATAGGCGTATCCGTTGCGGCCGCCCACATAACCTGTGTTGAAGATGCGCTGGTCGTTTGTGTTCGCGCCTGTGACCGTGACTGCGAATCCTATGCTCGGATCCGGGTGCGGCGTGTCGGGAGGGTGGTCAATGCTCTCGAACACCACATCCTTGTGCGAGGCGAGCGCAAGCTGCCACGCGAAGTACGGGTAGGTCTGCGCGCCGTTGCTGCCCGTGACCCAGCCGTTGCCGGAGGTGAAGCCGGAGGGCAGGCCTGCGATCAGCACGGTAGTGGAGAGGGGCGTCGCATGGGGATCCGATGCCCACGTGGTGGTGGTCTGGTCGTAGTAACAATCCGTCCAGACATAATGGCTGGAATCAACGATCGCGCCCGAAGAGGAGCCCAGCACACAACCCGCGTTGAACGCGCGGGTGATGGTGATATTGTTGGGCGTGGTGGTGGCGATTTTCCCAACAATGCCGCCGGTGCCGCTGTTCCCCCCGAACCCCGGTCCGGAGACGGAATCAAGGTTGTACACATCCGTCAATGCGGCGGTGCTGAAATCATCCGCCGTGTAGAGCATGCCGATGAGGCCGCCCCAACCCCCGGCTGAGGATGATCCGTAGCTTGTCACGTGTATGGCCCCCGCATTGTAGCAGTTTTTGATGATCAGCTGATTGCAGTGTGCCCGGCCGACCAACCCGCCCGCGTCATAATCCCCATCCCCCGACACCTCCGCCGTGTTGCCATAGTTTTGGAGGGTGCAGTTGCTGACATTCAGGAGCCCAAACACGCCGCCGGCATTTTGCCGTACGTGGACATTGCCCGTGCTGATGATCCGGACCGTTGCGTTGTCTGCGGTCTGCCCGTCAAACACATGAGTGAACGCGCTGGCCATCCGGCCCGCGATGCCGCCGATCCCGCCGACGCCAGAGGCTGCCCATCCTGAGGATTCCATGCTGACGTTGCCCGTGTTTTCAAGCACGGTCTCGGAAGCGACGGGCTTAAACCACCCGTTGCCGTAAATCTCCCCCACGATGCCGCCGGCGAACACCGCCATGCCATTGCCGTTCCCCCCGTAATTCCCGGTCGCGCGGACATTCGCGGCGTTGGAAATCTTTCCTTGCAAGGTGCCGCTGCTCACCCGGCCCACGATGCCGCCGACGTAGTTGTAACCGACAACCCCGCCCGAGGCATCGCCGCCCGTGACCGTGATGTCTTCGACGCAGGCGGTCCCGGCGGACATGAAACCCGCAAGCGCGCCTGTGCCAATGTCGGGAAGCATGGTGCCTGTGGATTCGATCCTCTTGTCCTCCGGGATGACGATGGTCAGATTCTTGACCGTCCCGGACAGGCCCGCGAACAGGCCGACAGGCTGGTTGGCGCTGACCGCGCACCACAGGCCGTTGATCGTCTTGCCGTTGCCGTCGAAGATGCCGTCGAGAGCGTTGATGGGCTTCCAGCCCGTGCCGTAGGTGTCGCTGGCATTCTCCACCCAGGTGTCATATCCCGCCGAGCCCACGCCGTTGGTGGTCAGGTCACAGACGAGGAAATAGTTGGCCGAGGGGGCGTTGTCAATCGCGCGGAGATCGTGCCAGTCGGATATCCCAATGTATCCTGGCGGGACCGCGCCGCTGGTTGTTGCCTTGAGGAGTGTGAGTGCGGCGGCGGCGACCCACCCAAGCGCATGATGTTGCCTTGTGGTGCGGAAGCCCAGCCTTGCCTGCCGTTCGATAACGGATGTGTCCATACGGTGTATTCCTTTTGCCTTTAGTTTGGTACAGGGTATTGTCCCGAAAGGCATCACACAAGACAAAAACCCGAAGATACCTGGTATTCCACTCGGAATACCTAGCGTCCCGTAAAACTAAATAAGCATAGCAAATACTGAAACAAGATACAAACGAGAAAAGAAAAAACGCAAAAAACTTTTCGCGGGAAAAAACTTTTCGCCGTTTTCACTTGTTGCCGCACAGGAATAAGCGTATAATGATGTTTGTTTTTTTCAATCACAAGCGGTCGCACACAAACAGAAAAGGTGTCATCATGCCACACAGACGATACGACAAGATTCTCGTGATAAACGCGGGTAGTTCCTCGCTGAAGTTCATGTTGTTCGACATGGCGACGGAGGGGATGCTCGCCAAGGGGATGGTCGAGCGCATCGGGACTGACCACGCCAACCTCGTCTACCAACGCGCCGGGGAGTCCAAGACCGAGCAGGCCATCGCCGCCGAAAACCACGGCAAGGCCCTCGCCATGGCGTGCAAGATGCTGACGGACCCGGAGGTCGGCGTCATCAAGACGCTCAAGGAGGTCAAAGCCGTCGGCCACCGCATCGTCCACGGCGCGGAGTTCTTCTCCGAACCCGTGCTGGTGACGGAGGAGGTCAAGACCTCCATCAAGAAGTGCAGCGACCTGGCCCCCCTCCACAACCCCGCCAATCTCGACGGCATCGTGGCGTGCGAGACCGTCTTCCTGCACGTCCCCAACGTCGCGGTCTTCGACACCGCATTCCATCAGACCATGCCCCCGCACGCCTACATGTACGCCATCCCGCAGCAGTATTACGACGAGCACCGCATCCGCAAGTACGGCTTCCACGGCACCTCCCACAAGTTCGTGGCGCAGGCCGCGGCGGACCACCTGAAGAAGCCGCTCGCCACGCTCAAGCTCATCACCTGCCACATGGGCAACGGCTCCTCCATCGCGGCGATCAACGGCGGCAAGGTGCTGGACACCAGCATGGGTCTCACCCCCCTCCCGGGCATGATCATGGGCACGCGCTGCGGCGACATTGACCCCTCCATCATCTTCTTCCTCGCGCGCAAGGGCATGAGCATTGACGAGATCGACACCGCGCTCAACAAGCGGAGCGGGCTCTTCGGCGTCAACGGCATCGGCAGCGGCGACATGCGCGACACCGTCAACGCCGCCACGCAAGGCAACCCCGCCGCCGCCAACGCCATCGAGATGTTCGCCCACCGCACCGCGCTCTACATCGGCGGCTATTACACCCTGCTCGGCGGCGCCGACGCCATCGTCTTCACCGGCGGCATCGGCGAGAACAGCGCCCCCGCGCGCAAGGCCATCATCTCCCGCCTCGAGGCCATCGGCTGCAAGCTCGACGAGAAGAAAAACGAGGCCACCTTCGGCACGCTCGCGAACATCAGCACGAAAGCCTCCACCACCCCCGCGCTCGTCATCCCCACCAACGAAGAGCTGATGATCGTCCGCGAGACCTTCCGCATCGTCTCCGACAGCATGAAAAAATAAACCACAGATGATAAGTTGTCACACAGAGGCACACAGAGAAGTCACAGAGGCACACAGAGAAAATGATTCTGAAAATCAAAAAAACTCTGTGAAACTCTGTGGTTCTCTGTGTCACTCTGTGAAACAGAAGCAGATGAGTTTTCGAACCGCAAAAGAGACAAGACCATGAGCATCCTCTACACCATGATCCCCCGCGCGCAAGCCGCGAACGCCACCATCGTCCTGCCCGAGGGCCAGGACCCCCGCGTCATCACCGCCGCCGCCAAGGCCGCCGCCACCCAACTCTGCAAGCCCGTCGTGCTAGGCACCCCCGACGAGATCGCCGCCGCCGAGGCCACCGCCGGAACGACCCTCGCCGCCGCCGGCGTGACGGCCATAGACCCCACCGCCTCCGGCCTCCTGCCCACGCTCGCCGCCGCGCTCCATGAGAAGCGCAAGGCCAAGGGCATGACCGAGGAGGGGGCCCTCGCCACCGTCAGCGGCAACCGCCTCTACTTCGGCGGCATGATGCTCGCGCTCGACCTCGTACAGGGCATGGTCGCCGGATCCATCGCCTCCACGGGCGACATGCTCCGCAGCGCGTTCCAGTGCATCGGCACCGCCAAGGGCATCCGCCTCGCCTCCTCCGCGTTCGTCATGGACCTGCGGGCCCCCTCCCCCGCCGGGGACACCACGCTGCTCTTCGGCGACTGCGCGGTCAACCCCAACCCCACCGCCGAAGAGCTCGTGGACATCGCCCACGCCACCGCTGTCTCTTACCGGAAACTCCTCGGCCAGCAACCCCGCGTCGCATTCCTCAGCTTCTCCACGAAAGGCAGCGCGTCCCACGACCTCGTAACCAAGGTCCGCCGCGCCGCCGAGCTGACCGCAGCGCGGTTCGCGGAGCTGGGCGTTGACGCGGTGGTGGACGGCGAGATACAGGCCGACGCCGCCATCGTCCCGACCGTCGGCGCGGCGAAGAACAAAGGCGGCGCGATCCAGGGCGACGCCAACGTGCTGATTTTCCCAGATCTCCAGGCCGGTAACATCGGCTACAAACTTGTCGAGCGCCTTGCGGGCGCGACCGCCATCGGTCCCGTCCTCCAAGGCCTTGCCAAGCCCGTCAACGACTTGTCGCGCGGGTGCAGTGACGACGACATCTACGCCACGATGTGCGTCACCGTCCTGCAAGGGATGGAATGACATTTTTAGCGTTCAGCCCTCGTGGAACGGAGTGCGGACATTCCTGTCTGCAATCAGAATGCGGACAGGAATGTCTACACTCCGTTCCGTATTCCAGTCTGGCAAAATCCCTCGTGGTTGCCATCGTCTGTGCACTGTTCGCCGCCTGTGAGCGTCCCCCCCCCGGCGGGGTCAGGATATTGACGGATGAGACCTTTGACTCGGCAATCGCAAAGGGCGTGGTCTTGGTGGAGTTCTGGGGGAATTGGTGTGTCCCGTGTGTAACGCAAAGGGTCATTGTCGCCGAGATTGCCGCCGAGGTCAGCGGCAAGAAGGTCGTTGTCGCACACCTCGACCTTGGCTTTGAGGAGGCGAGGAAAAAGGTCCAGCACCTTAACATCGACTATGTCCCGACACTCATCGTTTTTAAGAAAGGCAAGCCCTTCAAAACGTTCGTGGGGTTGACGCAGAAAGAGGAGCTCCTCGATGCCGTCAACGAAGCACAAGCAACCAAGTGAAACAGAAGGAGGTTGACGCGAACGTGTCAATTCTGATATGCTATCTCTCTTTCAATGTTCACACGAATTCGGCAGGAAAAACCATGAAGACTATTTACACAGGTAAGACAAAAGATGTTTTATTGAACGAGGCGACTGGGGAACGTTTCCTCAGGTTCAAGGATGACGCCACGGGCGAGGACGGTGTGTTCGACCCAGGCTCCAACACCGTCGGCGGGTCTGTCCAGGGTAAGGGCAAGGTGGGGCTGGAGGTCACCCAATACTTTTTCGAGCTGATGGAGAAGAACGGCGTGCCGACCCATTATCTCGGCGCGGATTTGGACAACTGCCTGATGAAGGTCAAGGCGGTCACCGTCCCGAAGCTGGAGTTCGTGCTGCGCTATTTCACGGCCGGCAGCATGTGCCGCCGCTTCACGCTGGAGGGCGGTATCCCGTTCGACCCGCCGTACACGGAGGTCACGCTCAAGGACGACGCGCAGGGGGACCCGCTCATCTCCGAGCGCCTGTGCCTGATGAAGAATATGCTCGTCCCGGGCCAGTACCAGGCCGCACTGGACCTGCTCGTGAGGGTCGGCGACGTGCTGCGCACCGAGCTGGCGGGCCTCGGCCTGTCCCTGATTGACTTCAAGGTCGAGTTCGGTTTCGATGCCGACGGCAACATCTGCGTCGCGGACGAGATTACCCCGGACATCTGGCGCGTGAAGGACGAGAGCGGGAACATCCCCGACCAGATCGCGTGCGCCAAGATGCTCCTGCAACGCATCGCAAACAAAAAGTGAAGGAAGAGTATGCACCTGTACCGCACACACACATGCAGCCAGCTCCGCACAGCGGATGCCGGCTCGACGGTTAAACTTTCCGGCTGGATTTTCCGCGTGAGGGATCACGGCGGTATCCTGTTCATTGACCTGCGCGACCATTACGGCATCACGCAGGTGGTCGTCCACCCGAGCCGCGCGTTCTTCGATGCGTTGAGCAAGGCGAAGCTCGAGACCGTCATCACCGTGACGGGCGAGGTGACGGTCCGCGAGCCGTCGCAGGTCAACCCGGATATCCCGACGGGGGAGGTCGAGCTCGTCGCGAACGAATGCGTCGTCGAGGCGGCGTCGGAGCAGACGCCCATCTACCTCCCAGGCGAGGAGGACGGCGCGGAGGACGTGCGCCTGAAGTACCGCTTCCTCGATCTCCGCCGCGAGCGCATCCACAACAACATCCTGCTGCGCTCCAAGGTCATCGCGTTCCTGCGCAAGGCGATGGAGGCGCAGGGGTTCAATGAGTACCAGACCCCCATCCTCACGTGCAGTTCGCCGGAGGGGGCCCGCGATTACCTCGTGCCGAGCCGCGTGCATCACGGGAAGTTCTACGCCCTGCCCCAGGCCCCCCAGTTGTTTAAGCAACTGCTGATGGTCGCGGGGTTTGATCGCTATTTCCAGATCGCGCCGTGCTTCCGCGACGAGGACGCGCGCGCGGACCGCTCGCCGGGCGAGTTCTACCAACTGGATATGGAGATGTCGTTCGTGACGCAGGACGACATCTTCCGCGTCGTCGAGGCGGTCGTCAGCCAGACGTTCGCGCACTTCTCCAAGAAGACCCTTGACGCGGCACCGTGGATCCGCATCCCGTACCGCGAGGCCATGCTGAAGTACGGGAGCGACAAGCCCGACCTGCGCATCCCGATCGAGATGTTCGATTGTTCGGACGTGTTCAAAAACTCCGGCTTCAACGCGTTCGCCTCGGCGGTCAAGGACGGCGCGGTCGTCCGCGCAATCCCCGTGAAGGGCATCAAGGACAAGCCGCGCAGTTTCTTCGACAAGCTCGTCGAGCACGCGAAGTCGCTTGGCTCGAAGGGCCTCGCCTATCTCGTGTGGGACGGCGACACGGTCAAGGGCCCCATCCAGAAATTCCTCTCGCCGGACGATCTCGCCGCCCTCGCGGGGTTGGGCGGCATGACCGACGGCGACGTGCTGTTCTTCGTGTGCGAGGCGGAGGACCGGGCCGCCAAAATCGCGGGCGACCTCCGCGTCAAGCTCGGGCGCGACCTGGAGCTGATTGACCCGAACGTCTTTAAGTTCTGTTGGATTGTGGACTTCCCGATGTTCGAGACCGATCCCGAGACGGGCGCGGTCGCGTTCTCGCACAACCCGTTCTCCATGCCGCAGGGCGGGATGGACGCGTTGCTGAACAAGGACCCGCTCGACGTGCTGGCATACCAGTATGATGTCGTCTGCAACGGCATCGAGCTGTCCAGCGGCGCGATCCGCAACCACCTGCCCGAAATCATGTACAAGGCGTTCGAGATTGCCGGGTACGGGCCGGAGGTGGTGGAGCAGAAGTTCGGGTGCCTGCTGAACGCGTTCAAGTTCGGCGCCCCCCCCCACGGCGGCATCGCCCCGGGTGTGGACCGCATGGTCATGCTGCTGGCGGGGGAGGACAACATCCGCGAGGTCATCGCGTTCCCGATGAACCAGAAGGCGCAGGATCTGATGATGAACGCGCCGTCGGACGTCACGGAGAAGCAGCTCCGCGAGCTGCACATCAAAATCCGCGGGCAGGGGAAAGCCGAATTAGAAATTAGGAATTAGAAATTAGGAATTAGGAATTAGGAGTGAGGAGAT
>WRML01000049.1 GCA_009777165.1 Kiritimatiellota bacterium | reverse complement strand
CCATGATTTTTTTTTTTGCGTTCTCTTCTACCGAAAGAAACATCCCTAACGGGATGTTGTTACGGTATGCTTTAAAAGTGATTTCACTATAAAACGCGAACGAAACGCGAACGAAAAGAGAACGAAAAGAGAACGTTGTCTTCTGCTTGATTTCGGAGACCACAATCCGTTATACTTAAAAACTTGCGTACGGAATGGATAAGGAGTTTAAAAACATGAAACGGATTGTTCAATGCCCAAAATGTGAGGCGAAACTGTCAGTTTTCGACCTCGGCAAGCCTATCTCCCAGAAATGCCCGAAGTGCGGGAACACGTTTGACGTGATGCCCGAAGGCGCGGTCGAGACGCCAGCGGTGGAAACACCGTCGGCCACCCCACCCGCACCTGAGGCAACGGCGGCTGAAAAACCGGTTTCGGTTCCTGCCACGCCAAGACCGCCCGCACCTGCGCCCGTCGCGGTGGCCGCACCCGAGCCTGTCGTCGTGGAGTCCGGCATCTCCTTCCTGCATGTGCTGGTGATTTTCGCCTTGCTGTTCACCATCATCGTGGTGCAGGTCATCACGTTCAAAAAGACACAGTCCCGCCTGAACGACCTCTCTGCGCAAGTCCAGGCACTACCGAAAAAATGATACGACCGTAACGAAAGGGCTCATTGCCATGGATATTCTGCACATCGAATCGAAACTGAAGGACATGATTGTGGAGCGCCTGTTTCTGCAGGTCGCGCCGGAAACCATCGAGACGGATGCGTCGCTCGTCACGACCTACGGGGTGGACTCCGTCTGCCTTTTGGAATTGGTCGTCGGACTGGAAGAGGCGTTCGGAATCGTCATCGAGGACGGCGACTTCGATGTCCGCAACTTCAGTTCCGTCGCCGCGTTGCGCGACTTCGTGAGCGCACGGCTATGAAAAACAATTAGGAATTAGGAATTAGGAATTAGAAATCAAAAATTAGGAATCTGGCAGAGAAAGCCAGATTCCTAATTCCTAATTTCTAATTCCTAATTTACTCAATTCACGCCGCGTCCTGCGGTACCTTTTGCCTTGGCGGCGTTCGCCTTGGCTTTCTCGTGCGGGCGCAGGCTGCGGCACGCCGTGCCGGCGCTCCACATCTCCGACTCGCGGAGCGTCTTCAGTTCGGCGCCGAGTTTCTGCTTGTAGTCCGCCGTGCCACAGCTTTTGATGACGCGCCTTGCCTCGCGCTCGCTCTTGACTTCCTCGTAGAGGCTCTCGAACACCGGGAGCGTCGCTTTCTTGAACTTCGGCTTCCAGTCGAGCGCGCCGCGCTGGGCGGTCGCCGAACAGTTGGCGTACATCCAGTCCATGCCGTTCTCGTCCACGAGGCGGATGAGGCTCTGGGTCAATTCTTCGACGGTCTCGTTAAACGCCTCGGACGGGCTGTGCCCGTTCTTGCGCAGCACGTCGTACTGAGCCTCCATCACACCCGCGAGACAGCCCATCAACACGCCGCGCTCGCCGACGAGATCGGAGGTCACCTCATGCTCGAACGTCGTCGGGAAGAGGTAACCCGAGCCCACCGCGATGCCGATCGCGAACGTGCGGTCCATCGCTTTGCCGGTCGCGTCCTGCGCGATGGCGAAACTGGAGTTGATGCCCACGCCCGCGAGGAAATTGCGGCGCACCGATGTGCCCGAGCCTTTCGGCGCGACCATGATCACGTCCACATCCGCGCCGACCTTCACGCCCGTCAGCTTGCGGTAGACCCAACCGAACCCGTGCGAGAAATAAAGCGCCTTGCCGGCGGTCAGGTGCGGCTTGATGCGCGGCCACACCTGCTTAATCGCCGCATCATTGACCAGCAACATGACGATGGTCGCCTTCGCGCAGGCCTCCTCGATGTCGAACAGCGTCTTGCCCGGCGTGAAACCGTCCTTGACCGCGCGCTTCCAGTCCGCCTCGAAACGCTTGTCCTGACCGATGATGACGTCCACGCCGTTCTCGCGCATATTCAGGGACTGTGCCGGGCCCTGCACGCCATAACCGATGACGGCGATGACCTCCTTCTTCAGGACCGCCTGCGCCTTTTTCAACGGATACTCCTTGCGCGTGACGACAGTTTCTACCACGCCACCAAAATCAATCTTAGCCATAATGTTTACTCCTCTGCGGTTCTCTTTACCCATTGGGGTAAAAAGAAAATGTATGTTACATCATCCGTTGCCCTGAGTGCAAGTGTAAATCGACAGAAATGATTCGCGAATGATTTGCCTTTGATTTGCCTTTGATTTGCGCTTTGATTTGCCTTTGGTGAATTGCCTTTGCACTTTGCGGTTGACAATGGGGCAGATGTTCATGTATCTTGTTTCTCCGAATCAAACAAATAAACAGATGAGGACGATGTCATGACAGATTCTCCTTCCCGGTCACGGATTCCGTGCAGTGCGTGGAAATGGTTTGTGCTTGCGGCTGCTTTCCTGGTCGTCAATGCCGTCGGGCTTTGGCGGATCGCGTCGGTCGTGGAACGGCGGCAACACGAACAGACAGAAGAACCAACAGCACGTCCTGTGCAGGATGTCGGCACATCTACGCCGGTTGCCGTTGAGCCGTTGCGGTTGCGCGGTGTTGAGGCGTCCACCGTTGAGTACAGTCAACGTGTGCGCGCCCGGCTTCAGTTCAACGCCGCGCCAGACCTGGGTCAACTGCCGCGCTTTCTCTCCTTTACGACACGCGAGCAAGAGGGGGTTGATTACCAGATCGTCAGCCCGGCAGACTCCCAGGGCCTGGTCGTCATCGAGACGACTGCGCCGGTGCCTGACGCCGTGTTGAACTACACGCTCCAAGAGGGGTTGCCGGCGGCTGGATCGAATCGCGTCATGACCGAGAAAGTGTCCGGAACGATTGATCTCAACAGGAACCTTGTTTTCCACGACATGGAGGCGGAGTGCCCCACCTTTGGAAAACCGCAGATCCGCATCCGATTATCGAGCACCCCCAAGGCGGAGGATGCCAAACCGTTTATCGAGGTCGTGCCCCCGGTCAACATGAACATCAGCACCTACAGCACGTGGCGCGGCCAGGGCATTGAGCTGAGCGGCGATTTCAAGCCGGACGGGCTTTACGCGATTACCCTCCAAGCGGGGCTCCCCGCGGCGGATGGCGTCACCCTCCCCAAAACCGTCAAGCGCACCCTCCAGATCCCCATGCGGCATCCCGCGATCAGAATTGACACGACGGGCCGTTACCTCGCGCCCCATGGCACGTTACAGGTGCCCATCAAGGCGGCAGGCATGAAGACCTTCCGCGCCTCCCTGGAACCCGTTGCGGAGAACAACCTCTTCCCGTCCATCATGCTTGAAACCCAGCGTCTGGAGGGGGATTTTTTAACGGGGATCGGCGAAACGCTGACCAATCTCCCGTTACGAGTGGAAACCGATGGGACCGGGGCCGGAGTCGTGGCGTTGTCGAAACTCTCCGCGACCCCCCCCCGCGGCATTTACCGCCTTCGCGTCAAGGACGAGCAGAAAGACGATTCCGGGCCGGAGGACGCGCGCATGATCGTCGTGACGGACATCGGCATTGCGGCGAAGCTCTCCACCACCAGCGCGGTGGTGTGGGTCAACTCGCTCGTGAGCGCGCGCGCCATGGCCGATGCGCGCGTCACCCTGCTGTCGGACCGTAACGAGACCCTGGCGTCAGGGGCGACGGACCCGCAGGGGCTGGTGCGTTTGCAATGGGCCCCGGAGCGATTTGCGGGCAAGCCGTTGGCGGTCATCGCGGCAACGCCGGACGACATTTCCTACATTGACGTTGCGCGCCAAAGCGTCTCCCTCGCAGGGGCGGTCTCCGCCCCCCCCTACCTGCAGGAGGGGCAGCTCGATGCCGCCGTCTTTACGGAGCGCGGCATCTACCGTCCCGGGGAGACCCTCTTTGTCCAGACGCTCGTCAGGGATTCGCAGCTGCACGCGCCCGCACCGTTCCTTGCCATGCTCCATGTGATCCGCCCCAACGGCAAGACCTTCAGCGAGCAAGCCGTCCAGTTGGACACGTTCGGCGCGGCGATTGCGGAAATCCCTCTCCCCGACTACGCATCCACCGGCACCTATGCGATTGAGGTGCGAATGCCCGGCACGCAGACGGTGCTCGGCAAGACAACGGTCGCGGTGGAGGAGTTCGTGCCTCCGCAGATCCGCGCCCAGATTGAGATGCCGACCAGCCCCCTCCCTGCCGGGGAGACGCTGGAGGCCACGGTGACGGCGGCGTTCCTGTTTGGACGGGAGGCTGCCGACCTTCCGGTGACCGCCTCCGTGACGTATCGCGAGACGCCGTTTGCCCCGGCGAAGTGGAAGGACTGGGTTTTCGGCGACCCCGTAAAACAGTTCCCGACCGTCGTCCGCGAAGCGGGCATTGGACGTCTGGATGACAAGGGCACATGGGCGTTCTCGACGGAAACGATCCAAGCGATCAAACCGTCTGCCGCAATCCTCGCGATGGTCAGCGCAACGGTACGCGAACCCAACGGGCGGGCGGTCACTGCCTATGCGTCGCGCCGCATGGACGCCTATCCCTTCTATGTGGGGTTACGCCCCTCGTGGCAAGGGGCGGTACCCCTTGCGAAGACACAGCACATCGACATCGCTGCGCTCCAGCCGGACGAGACCGCCGTGCCGGCCCCGGTGCCGCTCACCATCACGCTCTCGCGCGTCACCTGGATCTCCGCCATGCGGCGCAACCCGAACGGCAGGTATGAATGGCTCTCCGAACGTCAACTGACCGAGATCCGCAACGACACGCTCACGGTCGCGGGCAACACCGGCACACCGTGGTGGCCGTTCGCCGTTGAGACGGCCGGGCACTACCTCCTGGCCGTGACCGACCCCGTCTCGGGCGCCTCTTCCAGCATCACCTTCTATGCGGGTACGGGTGACGGGTATTGGGGCGAGTGGAACCGCGAGAAACCCGGCACCGTTGAGCTGGAGTGGGACCGCAAGGAAGCCTATCATCCGGGGGAGACCGCGCGGCTGATCATCCGATCGCCGTTCCCCGGCGAGGCGCTGCTGACCATCGGACAAGAGGCCGTGCAGACGACGCATCGTTTCACACTCGACCACAACACCCTCGAACGCGACATTGCCGTCGAGGAGGCCTTTGCGCCGAATGCGTATGTCACGGTCATGGTCATCCGTCCCGCCGTGGCGGAGTCCATGTGGAGCGCGCACCGCGCCGTCGGCACGGTGGTGCTCCCGGTCGAGAGGCCCACGCACCGCCTGAACGTGACGATCACCGCACCTGAGCGCATCGAGCCGCAGTCGCCGCTGCACGTCCGCATCCAGGCGCAAGACGCGGCGGGCCAGCCAGCGCGCGGCGCGGTCACGCTCATGGCGGTGGACGAAGGGATTTGTCTGCTGACCGCATTCCGTACCCCTGACCCCCTCGCCTATTGGCAACGCCAGCGCGAACTCGGCTTCCGCCTGTATGATTTGTACAGTGACCTCATGCCCTTGATGGATGACACCTTGGAGACAACGCCGGCCCCGGGCGGCGACAGTGAAGTCTCCGCCTTGCGCCGCCGCCTCAACCCCATTCAGGCGCGCCGTTTCAAGTCGGTCGCGCTGTGGAAATCCAACGTGCCGCTCGATGAACACGGCGAAGCCGCGATGGTCTTGGACGTGCCGGAATTCACAGGCGCATTGCGCCTCATGGCCGTCGCGTACAACGCCGAGCATGTGGGATGCGAGACCGGGCATGTCGAGGTCAAGCGCGATCTGGTCGTACAGCCCTCCCTGCCGCGGTTCCTGGCCACGGACGACCGCTGTACCTCCGTCATCCCGCTCCACAACACCAGCATGAACGACATGGATGCCGTGGTGCGCCTGATTGCGGACGGCCCTATCCGCGTCGAGCCGGCCGAGCAACGCATGCAGGTTCGCGCAGGGCAATCCACCAAGCTGGAAGCGCAGTGGATCGCCGGCAACACACCCGGCAAGGCACTGTGCACCATCGCAGTGGAGGGCGAACGCCCTGGTGAGCCGAACATCCTCTATCGTGAAACCATCGAGCTTGCCGTGCGCCCTGCGGGCGGGTTGCAGGTCACCACGACACCCTCCGTGCTCGCCCCGAACGAGAGCCTGACCTTCAGCGCCCCTGCAAGCTGGATGCCCGAATCCTGCGTCGCCTCCGTCACGATGTCCGCATTTGCCGCTGTGCAGTTGGGGCGCGCGCTGGACTACGTCGTGCATTATCCGTACGGTTGCTTGGAGCAGACCGTGTCAGGCGCGTTCCCGCTCCTCCGCGCGCAACGGTGGATCGAGCGTCTGCGCCCTGCCGCGAAAGTTTCGGGCGACCCCGACCAATACGTCGAGGCCGCCATCCGCCGCGTGTCCTCCATGCAGGTGTGGGACGGCTCCTTCGCGCTTTGGCCGCACACCTATCAAACGGACCGCGCCGCCTCGCGCTACGCCATCCACTTCCTGCTGGAAGCCAAACAAGCCGGCTTCACCGTCCCCGCCGCCGTGCTGGACCCGGCGGTGAAATGGCTCGGCACCATGTGGGCATCCACCTCCGACACCACGCAGTGGAGGGGCCGCACGATGCAGGACAACGCCTACACCTGCCACATCCTCGCGCTGGCGCAGAAACCCGATTACGGATGGATGTCGCGCCTGACCGATCAGGCGGATCAGCTCAACACCGCCGCGTGTACGCACTTGGCCACAGCATGGATGCTGGCGGGCGACCCGCGCAAGGCAACGGCGATGCTGGAGACCATCCCCCTGCCCACGCCGCGCCCACGCGACGCCGCCGACTGGGGCGACAGCGATGTCCGCGACACCGCACTCCTGCTCATGGCATGGCTGGAGATTGACGCCCAAACGCCGATGGTCGGCCAGCTGGTGCAAACGCTGCGTTCACGTCAGCACGACGGTCATTTCGGCTGTACGCAAGACAACGCCTTCGCGCTCCTCGCCTTCGGCAAACTCGCGGATCAGCTACCCGACGCGGAAAAGCCTTTCAGCGGCACGATCCAATGGGGTGGGCAAACCCAAGCATTCGGCCCCACGAACGATGTCGCGTCTGTGTTCGGACCCGGCAAAAATGCAACCACCCTCCAACTCCGTAACGACGGCCCCGGGCAAGCCTTCCTCCTCGTGCGTTTCGAAGGCGTTGACAATGCGCCCGAACCGCCCAAGCAGCAAGGCCTCGTCGTCGAGCAGGACTACCTTGACCTTGCGGGCAACCCCATTGACACCCGCACCCTCCGGCAGGGCGACCTCGTCGTCGTGCGGATCACGGTCGATACCCTTGGAAAGATGCGCAGCCACCTCATCATCGAATCGCTGTTGCCCGCGGGCTGGGAGATTGAGAACCCGAACGTGAAGACCAGCATGGCGGTCGAGTGGCTCGAAGAGGTCGTTGAGCGTGCCATCACACGCGAGGCCCGCGACGACCGGATGCTCTTTTTCACCGATGGTTTTTCCGGCAGATGCTCCTTCCACTACGCGATCCGCGCCGTCACCCCCGGCGACTTCATCGCCCCCCCCGTCACGGTCAGCGGGATGTACGATCCCGACCTCCGCGCGGTCTCCCCCTCCCGGCGCGTCACCGTCAACCCCTAGTCGCAACGCCTTTCTGCCCCAGAGCTGTTATCCTTGAAGGAGAAAATATGCGTGCATTACGGGCATACCTGAAAGACGAAAAACAGTCCAATCGAAAAGGCGGCCTATATCACACGCCACGTGTTTGCCTCCGTATCGCCGTGGTCATGGTGTTGGTGGAACAGCTGTTCTCGTTCCCAACGGAGAAGCTCGAACGCTTCCCTGCCGGCAGGATCATCACAGACCGGCAGGGCGAGGCGTTGTGTGTCCGCCTGGGCCCGCATGGGGAGGATTGCCGCCCGACATACGCTGCCCAACCCCACCACTGGATCGTGCAAGCAGTTGTCGCCACAGAGGACAAACGCTTCTGGCGTCACACCGGTATTGATGTCCTTGCCCTGTTACGCGCCGCGAAACAAAACATCAGCAATGCCCGGCGCGTCTCGGGCGCCTCGACGATCAGCGCCCAGGTTGTCCGCCTCATTGACCCGCGCAAGCGCACCTGGTGGAACAAAGGTGTTGAGGCGTTCCGCGCCCGGCAACTGGAGCGCCAGTTGCCGAAGATTGCGATCCTGTCGCACTACCTCAACCGCGCACCCTTCGGCGGGAATATCGTCGGCATCGAGGCCGCCGCCCAGCGTTATTTCGGCAAGGACGCCGAATCCCTCAGTCTGGCGCAAGCCGCATTGCTGGCTGGGCTGCCGCAGTCACCCTCGCGCCTCCGCCCGGACCGTTTCCCGGCCGCCGCCCAAAAGCGCCAGCGCCATGTGCTGGAACGGATGCAGCAGTGCGGGTACATCTCTGAGACACAACGGATCGAAGCCGAACAGGAACCCGTGCAAGCGCAGATGCGCGATTACCCGTTCCGCGCCCCGCATTTCGCGCAGTGGGTGGATCGGATCACAACGGCTCGCGGGGATGCCCGCCCTCCAAGGGGCGAGCCCTCGCCGCGCTATGCGCTACGCACCACGCTCGATGTCTCGCTCCAAACGATCGCGGAACAGACGCTGGCGCGTCATGTGCGTGACCTCGCGGGAAGTCACGGCGCCTTGATCCTCCTTGAAGTCCAGACAGGCGCGATCCGCGCGTTCGTGGGTTCGCACGATTACTTTGCGCCGGACTCCGGGCAGGTCAACGGCGTGTCGGCCTCCCGTGCCGCAGGATCCACGCTCAAACCTTTCGCCTACGCCATGGCGTTCGATACAGGACTGCTCACGCCTAGCACGGTGCTGGCGGACACCCCGCGCACATTCGCAGGGTTGACACCGCAGAATTTTTCGCAGACGTTCCGTGGCGCAGTCACGGTTCGTGATGCGCTTGTGGACTCCCTGAACATTCCCGCTGTGGACGTTGAGCAGCGGATTGGCTTGCCGCGTTTTCACGGGCTGCTCCGCGAACTCGGCTTGCAGACCGTGAACCGCCCTGCCGCGCATTACGGGCTTGGGCTGGTGCTGGGCAACGCGTCAATCCGCCTCGTGGACATCGCCAACGCCTACGCCTGCATTGCCCGCGGCGGTATCTGGAGACCCGTCCACGCCGTGGAATCGCGCCGTACCGAAGAGGGGGGACGCCAACTCTTCTCCGCGCAAGCGGCATGGCTCATCAGCGACATCCTTTCAGGCGAGGAGCGCGCGCTGGACACGACAGGCCATATCGCCGACGTGCGCTTACCCCGCATGGCATGGAAGACCGGCACATCGGCAGGGTTGCGCGACGCATGGGCAATCGCATGGAACGCTGACTATGTTGTCGGCATTTGGGTCGGAAATCCGGATGGCTCGTCCGGCGCGCACCTGGTCGGGCGGCAGACCGCGACCCCCATCGCGTGGGATGTGTTCCGTCAACTCTACCCCGACAATCAGGGGCCCTGCTTCGTCTCCCCAGGGGGGCTGAGCCAGACCCTTGTGTGCGAGGACAGCGGGTTATTGCCAACGCCCCAGTGTCTCCACTGCGTATCCGACTGGCGCATTGACCGTGTCAGCCTGCGGCGGACGTGCCCACTCTTGCATGAACGGGGCGGGGCACGTCGTGCCCCGCCCGAACCCTCGACGTCCAATGGCACGGATGCCGCCGCGACCATCCGCATCACCTCGCCGCTCGCCAACAGCGCCTACCGCCGCTTGCCCGACTTCCCGGGACTGCGCCAGCAAATCCCGCTGCAAGCGGAAGGCGCTCCCGCAGACGAGGCACTCCACTGGTTTGTCAACGACCGTCCCTTTGGCATCAGCACCTCAACTGCTCCGCTCTATTGGAGCATCCAGCACGGCACGCACACCATCGTCTGTCTAACCCCCAGCGGCAAAACCGCCTGTGTCCAGGTTCATGTCGAGTGAACGGGGGGAGAGGGTCACACGCCCCCCCCCTTGCGCGTGGCGGGCAACCTCTGGAGTGCGGCGGCTTGCCGCCGCTTTCCGTCGCGGGGACGGTTGTGTGTGGGGAGGGTCACATGCCCCCCCCCTTGCGCGTGGCGGGCAACCTCTGGAGTGCGGCGGCTCGCCGCCGCGCAGGGACGGTTATGTGTGGGGGGGGAGGGTC
>WRML01000048.1 GCA_009777165.1 Kiritimatiellota bacterium | reverse complement strand
CATTCGCAGTCAATCTGTGTTCCAAGGACCGAATGGTTTCGATTTCGACCTGTACCGCGAGGCCCTGAGGCGGGGAGGGTTTTCGTCCGAGACGCAGTACGAGAACATCGTGGGCCATCAACTCATGATGGAGAAGATCGGGGTGATGATTGAGTCCGCGACATGGGTCTCGCCAATGGAACTGGAGGATGAGATTGCTGCCATGACGGACAAATTCACCGTGCAGACCGTCACGCTCAGCAACCGTTTTTCGGATGTCGAGATGCGCTTGTCGGACGAGGACTACAAGACGTTCTACGAGGAGAACAGTGCGTCCTTCCGCCTCCCCGACCGTATGTCTGTCCGCTACATCGCGATTCCCGTGAGCAACTATCTGGCGCGGGTGACCGTGACGGATGACCTTCAGGACTATTATGACGCCCACCTCGACAGATACCAGTCCACTGACACCAACAATGTCGTCAGCACGAAGTCTTTCGAGGACGTGAAGGATGAGATTTTTGCCGAGCTGCAACTCGACGAGGCGCGTCACTGCGTGGAGACCAACGTGACGTTCACGATTTTTGGCAGGCTCGCAAAGGCAGCGGCGGACAATGCGCTTGCCGCCATGGCGGCGGAAGAGAATGTCGAGGTGGTGACCTCTCCGCTGTTCGCGCAGTATGAGCCGTTGCCGTGGGTATCCGATGCGCGGGAGTTCGCGGAGGCTGCGTTTGACCTGGAGCCGGAAAATTTCGAGACGCGGGTTTCCGTCGTGAAGGGGAAAAACGAGATTTTCGTGATGGAATATCACGAGAAATCGGAAGCGCATGTCCCGGTGTTCGAGGATGTCGCAGCGAACGTGAAGACGCGCGCGCAAGCGAAGGCCCGCACGGACGCGTTCACAAGTTACGTCACGGAGATGCGGACGGACATCAGCAGTCTGCTGGAGGCGGGTAAGACTTTTGAGGATGCCGCGAAGGAAAAGGCGTTGAATGTTTCAACGTCGTTCACCTACACGGCCAACGCGATACAGATGAAGCCGTTCGAGAATAGTTATGCCATCGCATACAGCGCGAGGGCGTTGCGGAAGGGAGAGCTTTCGGAGGCGGTCCCAGTGGCCATGTCGCACGCCATGCTGGTTTATGTGGAGGATCGCCAGCAGGGTGAAGCGCTGGTCGTCGACATGGCGAGTTCGCAGATCCGTTCCGGCTTGGCGCGCCGCCGGGGCAACACGCTCTTCAGCGACTGGTTCACGTGGAATCTCGGCCAACAGCACCTCGAACCCACCCGCCCGCTTGTGACAAGTGATGACGACGCTGCAGCACCGCCCGATTTCGACAGCTAGGACATTTTTAGAAATCTCGTGTCCGTTTCCCACCAAAGGCTGAAAGCCCTCGCGCCTTTGTTGAAAGCGTAACCTATGGCGAGTGTAGGGGGCGCACGTGTATATGTTCGAGGTTCAGAGGATCGCCAAACCCTTGCTATAGCAATTGATAGTCAAATCACATTAAACGTGTTCCATTCTTACATCCCGTTAGGGATGTATCTCTCGGTAGAAAAACGCCCCCCCCCATGTCCGCAGGAAAAGGGGCCCCCGTCGGCACAGGCGCGGCTGATGGGGCACGGGATGCGCCTAAAAGAAGCATCCCGATGGGATGCCATGATTTTTTTGCGTTCTCTTCTACCGAAAGCAACATCCCTAACGGGATGTTGCCGCAGTACACTTTTAACGTGATTTAGCTATAACTTGTCATTGGCACTTTCGAGGGCTGAATACTTCGTGCACGCGAGAGGGGACCTAAGGGACTGAGGAGACCGAGGGGACACAGGGGGGAGGAATGTTCTTTCGTCCCCCTCGTCTCCTAGGTCTCCTCACAAGTCAGAGGGCTGAAAGCCTTCGCTAATGTATCGCCCTTTCAGGGAAAAAGGTACCAACCCTAAGTTAACATGCGATATCACAGCTCTCTTGTCTCTTGGGGGTTTGAACGCTTAAAATGGGTCTTAAAAAAAAATAAAAAAAACTTAATTTTGTACTTGATATTGAAACGAAACTATTGTAATATCGTAATCGAAATTGGGAATATCAGGTGATTTCCCAGAGAAGGAGACGAACGAACGAACGACGGTTGGAAGGACGAACAGGAAGCGATCATTAGAAAGGAGGCAGCAGATGTGATAGGACAGGAAACAGAGCAGGAAGCGTCGCACGGCGCGGTTCAGAAACGGACAACGTGAGCGGACGATGAGCAAACGGACGGCATGAGTAAGAACAAAAGGAGAGTAACAGATGAAGAAGGACAGAATGATGGCGAGCAGGGTATGCTCCTTACTAGGAAGTGAAACGAGTGACAACCGGAACCAGGAAAGGAAACTGAAAATGAACACGAACATTAAGAGCAATCTGATCCGCGCAGGGTTGCGCGGGATAGCAGTTACGGTCGCAGCCTTGTTTGCGGCAGCCGCCTCGGCGGGGAACTGGCAGGATAACCGTGAGACGGCGTGGCCGAATAACGGGAACCTGAATGGCAATGTCTATACGATTAATAACGCGCGGGAACTGGCGCAGTTTGCGTATACGATCTATAGCCAGAGCACGACGTATGCCGGGAAGACCGTCATCCTCGCGGATGACATCAATCTCTCGGCTCACAACTGGCAGCCGGCCGGCACGGCCTTCAAGGGCGTGTTCGACGGCAACGGGAAGACCATCACGGGCCTGACGATCAGCGCGACGCCCTCGGCCACCTACGACGGCGGGCTGTTCGGGCGGTTGAACACGGACGCGGTGGTCCGGAATATCAACTTGGAGGGACTGGACATCCAGGTCAAGGCAAACAGCGGCGCGGCGATTTATATCGGCGGCATTACGGGTGGGTTTACAACTGCCATATCACTCCCGGACGCCGCAATCGTCGAGAACTGCCGCGTCGACGGAACAATCGTCGTCAGCAACAGCTCAAACGGTGGTGTCTATGTCGGCGGCATTGTCGGCTTCATGAACCTCAGTGCCGGAAAAAACGGCCGCACCCTCCGCGACTGCGTCAACAACGCGGACATTTCGGCGGGTGCCTCTTCCGGCGGTGTTGTGTATTTGGGTGGAATCGCGGGACACATCATGCTGCCGGCGAAGGCGTACAACCTCTTGAACACGGGTACCATCCAGCGCACTGGCACCAGCACGGGAAACGCTTATGTTGGCGGGCTCGTGGGAGCTTTGACAGTATCCGGCGGCGCCGACCTTTATTTGGCGAACGGCTTCAACACGGGTAATGTCACGACCACAAGCTCCGGCACGCGGAGAGTCGGCGGGCTCGTCGGCTCCGCCACGGATAGTGTCATCGCCACCAGTGTCGCGAACTTGTACTGGTTGACTGGCACAGCGGCCACTGCATTTGGCAACAACCCTGCGAACCTCCCGGCCTCCATCATCCCCGTGGGCGCGGCGCTTCCCGCGAGGCTCGACGCGGCGCACCCGTTCTATCGGACGGATAGCCTGCTGGCGGCCTTGAACGGCTGGGTCGGCGCGCGCAACACCTGGGGCAGCATACTCCACAGCTGGGGCGTAGAGCCCGGCGTGAACGGCGGGTTCCCCGTGCTGCTGGAGAGCGTGACCCCCACGAGCTGGGCGGACGCGGCCAACCGCGAGACGGCATGGCCGAACAACGGCAACGTGAACGGGACGACGCGCGTCGTCAACAACGCGGCGGAGCTGGCGCAGTTCGCGTGGACCGTCGAGCAAGGCACGACGTACGTCGGACAGACGGTCATCCTCGCGCAGGACATTGACCTCTCGGCGCACAACTGGATGCCCGCTGGCACAACGTTCGGCGGGACGTTCGACGGCAACGGCAAGACCGTCCGCGGGATGCGGGTCGTCATGGACGGCGTCACGGACAACGCCGGGTTCTTCGGCACGCTCGTCTTGAACGGCACCGTGAAGAACCTCAAGCTGGCGGATGCCGAGGTTGCGGTCATGCAAACGTCCGGTGACACGGTGTTCGTCGGCGGCATCACGGGGCGGATGGGCGTCAACAGCCTGATTGACGGCGCCTACGTCTCGGGACGCGTGTACGGGAAAAACCTGGCGGCGGACGGCGAGCTCCGCATCGGCGGTATCGCGGGCGAAAACGCCCGGCTCACCTCTGCCGGAACGAACCTTGCCGGAACCATCCGCAACAGCGCCAACGCCGCGTCGGTCACGGGCGACTCGTCCATCGTGTATATCGGTGGCATCGCGGGCTACCTCGGCCATGACGCCAAGGGCAGGATCCTCAACAGCCTGAACATGGGGCCCATCCATGGGGCGGCTGGGAGCGGTATCTTTGCCGGAGGCATTGTCGGCTACATGTACGGCACGGGTTCCACAGCCAACGAGACCTACATCTCGAACAACCTCAACACGGGCAGCATCACGCGCTCGGGCGGGGCGATCCCGAACATCCACATCGGATCGGTCGTCGGGTACTGCTTCAACGAGATCACCGGCAAGCCCTACATCACCAACTCATACTGGCTGGAGGGTACCGCGGCTGCCCCCATCTCGTCGGCATTTGTCATCCACAAGACCGTCATCATGGTGAACGCGCCGGCCCCCGGCACGCTCCTCAGCACGCACCTGGTCTACGAGGCGAACACCCCGCTGGCGGCGCTGAACGCAGGGGCCAAGGACGACGCCGCCTTCCTCGGCTGGGTCATCAAGCCCAACGTGAACGACGGCTACCCCGTGTTGGACACGGCCTACCCGAGCGCGCTCCTCGAGATCACGCTCGACCACAATAACGGCAGCGGCGACACGCAGATCGTACTGGCCGCGAACGGCGCCCCCCTGCCCCCTGCCAATGTGCCAACCCGTTTGGGCCACACATTCAAGGGCTTCTTCGACGCGCTTGACGTGATGTACTACGGCCCCGACGCGATTGGCGCAAGGGACTGGGACAAGGACACTGGCGACAAGCTCCACGCGAAGTGGGCCGCGATCACCAACATCCTCGTGCAGTTCGACTATAACGGCGCGACCGGGGGCAACGGCGATCTCTTCCGCTTCGTGACCTTCGGCCAGCCCTACGGCAAGCTGCCGGCCCCGATCAAGGCGGGCCACACCTTCGGCGGCTGGAAACTGTCGGGCCTCCCCGACGAGGTCACGGCCGACACGCTGGTCTCCATCGCCGCGCCCCACGAGCTCATCGCGCAGTGGATCCCGACGGTTCCCATCTTCGTGCTCTTCGAGTACAACGGTGCGACCGGAGGTAACGACGAGGCCTTCCGCTTCGTGACCTTCCACGCGCCCTACGGCACGTTGCCCGCGCCGACCAAGACCGGGCACACGTTCGACGGCTGGTTCCACGCGTACACCTCCGACAAAGTCGAGGCCAACACGCTGGTCGCCAACACGGAGCCCCATGCGCTCGAAGCGCGCTGGACCGCAAAGGCCATCACCGTGACCTTCGACTACGACGGCGCGACCGACGGCAACGACGAAGAGACCCGCATCGTGACCTTCAACGAGGCCTACGGCGCACTGCCCGATCCGGCCAAACCCGGTCACAGCTTCGCCGGATGGCACATCGAGGGGCACCGCGCTGAAATCTTCGACGACACGCTGGTCGCCATCGAGAATGACCACACGCTTGTGGCGGCATGGACCGCACGTCCGATCGAAGAGCAGTCCCTGCACGTCCGCGCGATCAACGTTGACCGCGCTACGGGGAACGTGGTGTTGCGCTGGGATCCGGCGCAAATCGAAGGCGAGCTGGTCTCCTACGAGATCCACGCCACGGGCGACCTTACGACGGCCGCCGCGGACTGGGACATCTACGAGCATGACGGGGCCGCCGTCGAGATTGACGACTCTGGCGCGGCCGAGCACAAGGCGATCCTGAAGCCCGCACTGCTGGCGAACCCGCTCGGCAACAAAGGCTTCTTCAAGGTCAAGGCCTTGACGCAACATTAACCATTCAAACCGCCTGCGGGTCCCGCAAGGGGCCCGCGGGCGGTCAACACTCGAACGTCCTGCGTTGCCTTGTTTTTTTTTCCTTGTTGTTCGTTGGGCAAGGTAATGGCAGGACGCGCGCCACCCAACCGGGTGGCGCGTTCTTTTTCTTCAAAAGGGATCAAGCCCTCCGGTGCCCTAGGCGACCCAGGGGATGAAAGGGCTGCAGCCCCCTTTTGAAAGGGGGTGGCCGATATTCCGGCTGGGGGTTTGCCCTCCTGTGTCCCCTCCCTCCCCTAGACCCCCTACCCTCCTTCTCCCCTTCTCCTCCCCCCCCTTTGTTTTCCGCTTGACGCCCCCCCTCCCGACATGCGAAAATCCTTACATTATGAACAAGACTATACGCATCATGACAGGGTGCATCATCTTCGCGGTGAGCACACACGCGCTGACCGCCACCGCCAACAAAGTCATCATCCAAACCAGCGGGACAGGCTCCGGTACGGTCACAATATCGCCCAAGAGTGGGGAGTTCGTCAACGGCAAGGCCGTCACGCTCACCGCCAAGCCTGACAAGGACTCGGTGTTCACCTTCTGGAACGCGGGAGGCTCCACGCCGGCTGTCGGCTACGCGCCCACCCTGAAGGTCGAGGCCCCCTGCGGCGGCCTGGACGTCACACGCCAGGCGTTTTTCCGCGCGAAGGCCGACTGCGTGAACGTGGTGCTGACCCCGATTCCTGCTACGCAGTCCGGCATGGTCGGCGTGAGTTTCTATAAGGCGGTCACCTTCAACGCGGCGGCTGGGGGGGTCAAGTTCACCGCCAAGGGCCTGCCCCCGGGCCTGAAAATCAACGCCAACACAGGCGAGATCACCGGTGCCCCCACCAAGGTGGGCAACTACATCGCCACCGTCAACGCCGCCAGCCTCGCCGACGCCAAGACGAAATCCGCCGAACCCATCACCGTGACGTTCGACATCGCCGCGCTCCCCCCCAACGTCGCGGGGACGTACAACGGGTGTCTGACGACCGGCTGGGTGAACAATAGCATCGAGGGTTCCCCGGTGACCGTGACCGTCTCCGCCTCGGGCAAGGTCAGCGCGAAGATCGTCACCGAGCCGGGCAAAACCGTGTCCTTCTCCGCACCGTCGCTGGAACGTTCCGGCACCGCATTTTCCGTGAGCATGGAAAATGCAAAGGCCTTCCGGGGGCTGGCAGTTTACATTGACCCCACGCAACCATGGAACGACTGGCAGATGGACGGCGCGGTTTGGGGGATGTCGTCCGATCTATGCATTGCCAGCTCCACGATTGGCACCTTCAATGCCCAGCGCAACGCGTTCCTCGACAAGCCCATGGCAACCGCCGCGCAAACCGTGCTCGACACGCACAAGGGGTACTACACCATGGAGATTTTTCCTTTTGGACCGAGTTTGTCTGGCGCCATCGGAATCCTCCCCGGAGGTTACGGGTATTTGACGGCCACGATCGGCGACAGGGGATCGGTGAAAATCGCCGGGAAACTCGCGGACGGCACGGCCGTCAGCACCAGATCGATGCTGCTGCCGAGCAGCTTGCCCTATGCGGACATACCGGTGTATATCCCGCTCTACGGCAAAAGGGGATGGATCCACCTCCCGATTGAAAAGATCGGGGATTTTACCGTTTCCGGAGCCGGGTTCTGGTCTTACCCCGGCAAGTCGCCTACCGCCACTGCAGACGCTTTCGTTTCTGGCGTCAATGCTGTCGGTTGCCTTTATGACACGGATATCTCCACCTTTCAAGCAGGAGCGAACTTCAGCGTTTGGGAGGGGGTCACCAAAATTATCGGCAATGTTCCGTTTGTACCCGACGTCAAGGGCGGGATGACGCTGCCCAAGGCGCGGAAGCCTTACTTGGAAAAAGGCGCGGACTTTTACACCTACGATCCCGTCAACCCCTTCGGCGCAACATTCAGCGAGAACAAGAAGACGGGGATTTTCACCGGCAAGCTCACCTCCTTCGAGGAGACCATGGTCAACGGCAAGCCCACGCTCACGGGCACGACCTGCTCCTACCAGGGTGTGCTGATGCCGGGTAGCGGCTCCTTGTTCTACCCGTCGAAAGTGGTGTACGGCGGCGTCACCTACACCATCAAGCGCTCGTATCGGGTGGAGATACACTACGACTAGAATATTTTAAAAAATGTTGTAGCCGCATGATTCAAAAAAGAGAGAGCATCGCTGGCGGAGATTTGGCTGAACACAGAGGTGATGGCGGCATGGAGTTCCTCGGAGATCCTGGGCTCCAGTGAGCGGAGGATGGACTTATAGTGAAATCACTTTTAAAGCATACCGTAACAACATCCCGTTAGGGATGTTTCTTTCGGTAGAAGAGAGCGTAAAAAAAAATTATGGCATCCCATCGGGATGCCTCTTTTAGGTGCATCCCGTGCCCCATCGGTCGCGCCTGCGCCGACGGGGGCCCCTTTTCCTGCGGACAAGGGGGGGAGGGCGTTTTTCTACCGAGAGACACTTTTAATGTGAATTCACTATAACAGATTGGTGTGGCAAGGGCAACAAAAAACGGCTATATTATTTTTTTAATTGATCTAGTTGAAAGTAGCGACGGCTTCCAGCCGTTGAACAATTTTTCCAGCCCTACCATTGCCGCAAGAAGACACGGAGTCGTCTCTTGCGGATTCTCGCAATCTGCGAACTTAAAAAGTCATACCAATCTCGATGCCGCCCCAGAGGGTATGATCCCGGAACCAAACGCCTTTGAGACGGTCGTCCAGAAGCGATGTCCATGCGACACGCGCGCCAAGGAACAGGTTGTCCGTCAGGTCGTATTTGGCGAAAAGCTCGGCGTTCCCGTCCGTGAGCCCTGTCTTGCTTGTGCGGCCGTCGAAGTAATACCGGGTCATGCCGCCGCTCCCGCCGCCCACGGAAACCTCCGCGCCCACGGAAAGTGGGTCTGCCACCTGAACCTCTTTGCGCAAACCTGCGAGGGCGTAAATGCCTTCGGCAACGTTGTAGTCGTAATAGCCTTCGATGAACGGCACGACGTATGCGTTTTTATATGAAAGCTTCGCAAAGATTTCCCGCGCGCTGCCTTCATAGTCGGGACCGTTCGCCTTGGGGTAGGTGTACCAGATGTGCCCGGCGCCCAGAACGAAATCGCCGAGTTCAACCTCATACCCCGCCCAATAGTCAATCGCATTCAGTCCGCCGAACGTTGTCTGCCTGTTGCGCGTTGTCGCGTCAAAACAGAACAGGACATCCCCGTAAACCTTGCCGTAACCTTTCAGGTCAATGCCGAACATGACATGGGGTTGCCAGACGGGTTCATCGTTCTGCACCATGCCGCGCCAGACGTCTGCGGAAGAGGCGCCGAGCACCAGCTCCGCATAGAACAGGTTTTCACTTGCGCCGCCTTCCCTTGTCAGGTCATGCCCATGCGACTCATGCGCCCAAGCCGTTGCGCACGGCAATGCCAATGCCAACGCCGACAAGATGAACTTCGATAAAAATGTTTTCTTCATTGCCGTCTTTCCTGTTCATCGTGATTACGAGGCCCATACGCTTGCGCTCGTGGCGCGGAGCCGATCCTCACGGCTCATGCCCGCAAGCTCAACCACCTTGTCCAGCTTCAGACCCAGCGCATCGGCGATGCGCGTGCCGTATTCCTTGTCCGCAAGATAGCAGTGCGCGGCGTGACGGTACTTGATGTTGTCCGTGACCGGGGCGATGTTCGCGGCGGTGTTCGCGATGAGCAGGTCGCGCTTGTCCGGCGTCATCAGGCGGTAGAGGTCGCCGGGCTGGTAGAAGCAGTCGTCGCCCACATACGGGTCGTGGTGCGCGGCGGGGCCATCCAGGGGGAGCGGCGGCTCGGCGAAACACTTCTGCTCTTCCCACTCGCCCACGCTGTTCGGGTGGTAGCCCGTGGTCGCGCCGTAGTTGCCGTCCACGCGCATGAGGCCGTCGCGGTGGTAGGAATGCACGGGGCAGCGCGGCTTGTTGACCGGGATGAGCGTGTGGTTCACGCCGAGGCGGTAACGCTGCGCGTCGCCGTAGGAGAACAGGCGCCCCTGCAGCAGCTTATCCGGGGAGAACCCGATCCCCGGCACGATGTTCGCCGGGTTGAAGGCGCTCTGCTCCACATCGGCAAAATAGTTCTCCGGGTTGCGGCCCAATTCCAGCACGCCCACCTCGGTCAATGGGTATTCCCCGTGGCTCCACACCTTCGTGGGGTCGAAGGGATTGTCCCTGTGGCGCCTGGCCTGCTGCTC
>WRML01000047.1 GCA_009777165.1 Kiritimatiellota bacterium | reverse complement strand
CGTGCGCCCGAAGGAGAAGACGGCACTGTTCAACGGCAAGGACTTTTCCGGATGGACAAAGGTCATCAATCACGAGCCAGGGTCTGACCCGGACACGACGTGGACAGTGCAGGACGGCCTCATCCACTGCACCGGCACGCCGTTCGGCTACCTGCGCACGCAGCAGAGTTACGCGGATTTCAAGCTGCATGTGGAGTATCGCTGGGCGGACACGACGACGGAGTCGCCCAACAGCGGCATCTTCACGTTCACGACGGGACCGGATAACTTTTTCCTCCCCAAGGCGGTCGAGGCCCAGCTGAAGATGGGGAGCGCGGGGGACTTCGTGTTGCTGTCGCAGGGGACCCTGGAGGGCATCCAGTACGACGGGATCGCCAAAGGCGTCCCGAAGAAGGAGGCGTCGAGCGAGAAGCCGCGCGGGGAGTGGAACAGCGTGGACATCGTCACGCTGGGCAACACGATCGAGGTGACCGTGAACGGTGTGTTGCAGAACAAGGGCAAGGACGTTTACACCGACGCGGGGCAGATCTGCCTCCAGAGCGAGGGCGGCGCCATCCAGTTCCGCAATATCGTCATTGGACCTGCAACGGGGCCCGAGAAACTCATCATTGCCCTTGATGCGAATGGGGGGCTCTCCCTCAATGACAAGGCGATGGGCAAGGACGAGTTAGACCGCAGTCTCGCCGCACTTGATACTACACTGCCCATCCTTATCAAATGCAAAACGGACGTGTCGAAAGAAAGGATGATAGAAGTACTGGATTTATGTGTAAAACAGGGGTTCGAGAAAGTCTCAATTTTTGACGTGGGCAACTGAATCGAATGCAAAGGGCAAGGTGAAGAAATGAAAAAGGCTAAAACGTTTCTCTTTCACATGGTGAACGGTGTGCTGTGCATGATGCTGAGCGTGTGGCTTGCCGGTTGTAAAAAGAAAACGACTGACCCGGAGGAGAGCACGTCCGACGGGCCGAGTGTCACGGAACTCCAAAAACAGCTTGAGGAGGCGTTGAACAAATAGCCATGAGAACGAAAAAATTACACATCGGTGTGCTGGGGTCGGGGGCCGGCTCGAACATGCAGTCCGTGGTGGACGCGGTTCAGGTAAAAAAGCTGAACGCGGAAATCAACATCGTGATTTCGGACGTGGCCGGGGCGACAATCCTCGACCGCGCACGCACGCACAACATCCCGGCGCACTGGCTCGACTGCTCCGCCTACAGGACGAAACTGGACGGCGAGGCGGAGCGCGCGTGCATCCAGCTGATGAACGACCACGGCGTGGACACGGTCGTGCTGGCAGGGTTCATGCGCATCGTGAAGCGGAGGCTGCTGGACGCGTTCCCCAACCGCGTCCTGAACATCCACCCCGCGCTGTTGCCCGCGTTCCCGGGGCTCTACGCGTGGAAACAGGCGCTGGACTACGGCGTGAAAGTCGCGGGCTGCACCGTGCATTTCGTGGACGACGGCACGGACACGGGCCCCATCATCCTTCAAAAGACAGTTCCCGTGCTGGAAGGCGACACGCCGGAGACCCTCCATGCCCGTATCCAGGAACAGGAGCACCTTGCCTATCCCGAGGCGTTGCGCTTGATCTCCGCAGGGTGCCTCCGCGTGGAGGGGCGGAGGGTCATCATGAACGACTCGACTCCAGACGCTTCGGCTCGATAACCAAATGAAAACCATGAGACTGATTCTTTTCGCCGCCACATTGCTCTTGGGTACGGCCCATGCTGCCGGGGAGTGGCCGTGGCATTCTGGGCCGGATTACGATTTCGCGATCAAGGGCGTGACGCTCACGCGGGACTGGCAGGACAAGCCGCCGACGCTCGTGTGGAAAGTGGCGATGACCGACGAAGGCCATGCCTGTGCGTCAGTCAACGACGGCACCTTGTTTATCGTCGATCACCACGGCTCGAAAGACATCGTGCGCGCACTGGCGCTGGCGGACGGTCAGGAACACTGGCGCGTGGAGTACGAGGACACCGACCGTTCCTTGCACGGGTTCACCCGCGCCGCGCCGACCCTCTACAAGGAGCACCTCTACACGGTCAGCCGCGTCGGCAACGTGCACTGCATTGGGCAGAAAACGGGGAAGGTCGTCTGGAGGAAAAACTACCTTTCGGATTTCGGCGGCGTGGTCCCGAACCACGGCTTCTCCGGCCCGGCGGGGGTCTGGGGGGACCTCGTGTTCCTGCAGCCTGGCGGCGAGGCCGGCAACACGGTGGCGCTGAACCGCCTCACGGGCGAGCTGGTCTGGCGCGGCGGCAACAACGAGAAGCCGGGCTACTCGCTCCCGATCGTCGCGGCCTTCGACGGCGCGGAGACCCTGCTGTGCTACAGCGCGAACACGCTGATGGGGCTCAATCCCAAGACCGGCGAGGCGCGCTGGATGTTCCCCCGCCCGCACCCGTACGGCAACAACGTCATACAGCCCGTGGTGGACGGCAACCGCATCTTCACGGGCGCGACAGATTTTGCTGGGAGCGCCATGGTTGAGGTGACGGACGGGAAGCCGCGCGAGGTGTGGAAAAACATGGAGATATGCCCTGTCTTCACCACCCCCGTGCGTTTCGGCAAGCTGCTCTTCGGGACCTCCAGCGGTGTCCCGGCGCGGCCCGAGGGGCTGTACTGCCTCGATGCGGAGACCGGACAAACCCTGTGGAAAGAGAAGATGTTTGAGCATGGCCAGCTCCTGCGCGTGGGGGATGTGCTTCTTGTGCTCGACGGGCAAAGCGGTGCGCTGGTCATGTTCGAACCGTCTGCGGAAAACTTCCGTGAGATTACCCGCTTCACGCCGCTGGGCGGGAAAAACTGCTGGTCCGATTTCTTCATCATCGACAACCGCCTCATCCTCCGCAACCAGAACGAGCTCGCCTGTTTTGTGGGTTTGTAACCTCCCGCAAGCAACTGCCATCACCCGTTCAGGGTAAAATGTACAAACACCAAGTTAAAATGGTATAATGTACCCGTTGGATAGGAGTGTGGGTTTTCCAACCCGCCCAATGATATGACCCTCTGCAAGTTCAAAAGTTGTTGACAGTTTGGACAGAAAAAATTGTAACCCATTTTGTTCTCCTTTTCTATACGCTCACCGGAATGGTATTTTCAGGAGCCATATCAATATCAGCGGACGGTAAAGCTTACGTCCCTTGATGGGATGGCTGGTGTAAATTGGTATCCAAGGCCAGCACGCAATACTCATGGATACGCCAAGTAACCCGATGGTGAAGCGTTTGTTCATGCGCATTATCCAGCCCCCCGTGGCAAGTCTTCGAGTGGAAAGACAGCCTTATATAGATCGTTTAGTTGCAAGTTGAGCCATTTTGTGATACCTTATATTCATGTCATACGAAATCAGGTTCAAGGAACGGGTACTGTCCCGGCTCGAGACGGGGCTCAGCCAGCGCGAGGCCGCCAGAGTGTTTGGGATTAGCCGCAACACGCTTGCGGACTGGTTGGCGCGCAGAAACAGCGGCGAAGGGCTTGTGCCCCGCAAACGCGCCGGGAAACCTAGGAAAATCAAGTCCGGGCGGCTTCACGCGATCCTCCGCAAGACCCCCGACGCCTACGGGTGCGAAATCGCCGCGGAATTAGGATGCTCGCGTTCCGCCGTTTGCTACGCGTTACGACGGCATGGCTACATCCTGAAAAAAAAACCACCGCCTTCAGGGAGCGCGACGAGAAACAGCGCGAAGCCTTCCTCGCAACCATCGCCGGTATCGTACCGGAAAAGCTCGCGTATGTGGACGAGACAGGGATAGAGACTTTCCGCCACCGCCCGTGCGCAGGGTCGCCGGCCGGGGTTGCGGTGCCTGGGTGGGTCAGCGGGAGGAAGTTTGAGCACACGGGCATGGTCGCGTGCCGGCAGATCGTGGCGCCCATGCGCTACGCCGGCACGATGGACGCGCACCTGTTCGAGGCATGGTTTGGCAGGCTGCTGCTTCCCCGCCTGGGGAAGGGGCATGTCGTGGTGATGGACAACGCCACGTTCCACCGCAAGGCGCGTCTGCGCGCGATGGCGGCAGAACACGGTTGCGCAGTGTTATTCCTTCCGCCTTATTCGCCCGACCTCAACCCGGTTGAGAAGTTCTGGGCGAGGCGCAAGGCGAAACTCAGGAAAATCATGTGCCGCTGTCAATCGCTCGCAAGTGCCGTCAACAAGGCTTCCCAAGAAATCGTTTGCGGGTAATGGCTCATATTTTAACTGAATTAACTATAACTTGACGTTGATACATGAACATCGGAAAACAATGTTACTCATTTCACACAGAGACCGCCCCACGGGCCGCGCCTGCGCCCGCGGGGTCCCCTCGACACCACAGAGTTTGCACAGAGCAAACAAAAAGTAATCCTCTGTGGCTCTGTGTGAAAAAATACGGCAGACAAAATGCAATGTAAAGTTAATTCACTCTATTCCCGACGTTGACCACACAATCCACTAACGGACCTTCGAATAAATCATTGGGCACATATTCTGCCCCCAAGTAACATCTAAGTCCGTCTTGAAACATGTGTTGACGACTATCGTAGCTAACTTGAATTTGGTTCATTTGCTCAACTTGAACAGGAGTAAAAAAATAGAAGCATTCGTAAGCCGTTATCGCCATTGTATCGGCAACACCCCACTCAAACGCTTTAATCGGTTGTAACAAGTTAATTGTTCGTTCGATGAAATCGTTTGGCTGAATTAAAGCGAAACGTTTTTCTTTTGACTCTTGATCCATCAGAGGAGCGGTGGCAAAAAACGCTTTCGGAGACAAATAAGTATTTTCGGAATCCATTGCTACAAGTGAAATTGCGAAGACTAATTCGCGATCAACCTTGATCGCATTTCGAGTCAAATTAATTAATCTTAGTGTTAAAATACTTCCTTGAACGTTGACTTCTAATTTAGGGATTAAACGATCGCTTTTAAGGACATTTTGTATAGTATTTTTTTCGAGAACTTTACAACTGTTTAAACTCACCAAGAGCAAACACATTCCAAGCAAACGTAACTGTTTTAAATTAGTCATGGCAATGAAGTGTAATATGTTTCCATACTCGCAGCAAGAGCGTCGTTAATAGTCGTAGGTGGAGATGGCTTGGGGCCGTGGCTGTTTTTGACCTGAGTGAGCAGTATGCAGTGGTTAATGGTTAATGCGGAAACGGAGGAGATACGTCCGAAGCCGTCGTAGGCGTAGGTGGTGGAGACATCTGAGACGGGGGACTGGGCGGACAGGAATGTCCGCACTCCGTTCATCCGTCCGAGGAGGTCATTGTCTTTTATGGTCTCACACAAAGACACAAAGGCACAGAGACTCACAGAAAACAGCTTCTGACCCGTAACCCAAATTTTAGAACTTCCGCATTTTAGAATTTTAGAACTTCTGTCCATGTTTTTAGTTTACGTTCACTTGCTGATGATTGCAAGCCCATTTTTCATTTTGTGCATTTTTAAAGGCGTAAATGACTTTTTAAGGCTCGACTAGCTATAGTTTTTAGTTTCTATAGTCGGGAAAACATCCGTACAACCTCAAAATACCTTGACTGGACTGTTTGTAACCGTAATCATCCGTGTGTTCGAGTCCGGCGTGAGCGTGAAATGGACGCGGATGGCGTCTGCCGGGATAAGGCCGTGCGCGCGCTCGGGCCATTCGACGGCGACGACCGCGCCGGATTCCAGATACTCAGGAAAACCGATCGCCAGCAGATCGTCCGGTCCGCTCAAACGGTAGAGGTCCATGTGGACGAGCTTGAAGCGGGGGGTCGGGTATTCGACGGACAGCGTGAACGTCGGGCTGGTGACAGGTCGCCGGACTCCCAGCGCAAACCCCAGCCCCTGCATGAATGTGGTCTTGCCCGCGCCCAGGTCGCCCGTCAGCGCAATCACGCTCCCGGGCAACAGCGTGGGCGCGAGCTTCGCCGCCACCCCCCACGTCTCCTCGACAGAATGCACGGTATATGTCGCTTTCATCGCGTGACCGTCCTGATGATGGGGATGACCTCCTCCACAAAGAAGTCCATGTACGAGTCGCTGAATGCGGAGGAATGGGGCAGACGCATCAGCCCCGGCAGGTCTGCCGAGAGCGGCGAGCGGCGCGTCAGCGGCTCCTCGGCGAACACGTCCAGACATGCGCCGCGGATGGTACCCGACGCGAGCGCTTTTGCCAAGGCCCCCTCGTCAATGCAGTTCCCGCGCCCCACGTTGTAAACGACCGCATGGCGCGGCAGCCGCGTCAGTTGCGCCGCGCCGATGAGCCTGTCCGTGGTCGCGTCCGACGGCAACGCCAGAATCAGGTGGTCGGCCGTCGGCAGCACCGCGTCCAATAGGCTTGCGGACATCACGCGGTCGCCCGGGCGGAACCATTCCGGACGGACGGGCGGCGGTGTGCGGCGGAGACCCGTCACGCGCACGCCCAGCGGGACGAGCGTTTTGGAAATCCACTGCCCGAGGCTCCCGAATCCGGCGATGACCGCATGGGAGCCGCGCAGCGTCCGCACGGCATCCGGCCCGCACAGTTGCGCGGTCGGCCACAGGTCGCCGGCGAGCTGCGCCTTGTAGGCGCGGAGGATACCGCGGTTAAACGCCAGCATCAGCCCCGCGACCGTCTCCGCGATCAGCACGCCGTGGAACGTCCCGTAGTGGATATAGACCTCCGGGGGGGGGTCAAGCGGGACGGGGTTCAGCACCTCTTTCCCGGCGGCCGGGCAGAGGATGTAGCGCAGCTTCGGTGCCTTCGTGAACCACTCCGGGCGGAACGTGTTCGTCAACGCGACCGTCGCTTTCGGCAACGCCCGCAGGAACGTTTTTTCCGAATGGCACCAGACGAACGCCACCGCCGGGAACATCTCCCGCAACCGCCCCACCTGCCTCTCCTTCACGCGGAACGACGGGATCACCTGATCAAGAAAAATCGCGATGGTCATTTTGGATTGCATTTAAGTGTGTTGATACAAAACATCAAACTTCGTTGTTTAACAAACAAGACCAGAGGTCTCACGGATATGAACGTAGGGCAATGTGCCCAGTCCCGCAGGGACAATACTTTATTAACCGTAGGCTTCAGCCTACGGCTGGGAATCCCCCTCTTCAAGTCCCGCAGGGACGACACTTCATGCGTCACGTGCCGTCCCTGCGGGACTTGGTTATATGCGAGACCTGTTACCGTAGGTTGAAACCTACGGTTAATAAAGTGTTGTCCCCTGCGGGACTTTTTGAATACGCAATTGAGATTAAACGGGCTCACTATTTCGAACAATGCTTTAATGTCGGAGCAAGAACGAGACGATAATCCTCGTCAAATGAAACCAGATAACGGTCAAATGCGGCATCGTATGTGGCGGAAAGGCATAATCCGTTAGCAGGATTCATACGATTTTGCGCATCTTCAGCCCATGGGATGATGTGGCTTGCCCGTAAAACCTCTGGTAAAGTTAGCCCTGTCACGCAACATCTTGTTGCGTAGTCACGTAAGACTATTGTGCGAAAAAACCGCTGGTTGATACGTGTTTTGACTGTTCGCAGAATATCCTTTCCGCTCATCGCCACTAGATCGCCTTCTTCTAAAAAATCTGCAGAGTTCAATTTCACAGCCTCAAATTGTTTTGTCATTGTCTCAGGCTTAGCATTGGGAATATCATAAATTTTCCACAATTTCTCTTCATATTGCGCCTGAAGCAAAAACCGAATATAATCTTTTAACGCTGATGAGTAAAATCTGTATTTCCAATAACTAGGTTTGAATTTGTTATCAAAAATTCCTTTTTCGCCTAACAGTTGCTGTTCACAGATATATTCATACAACTGCCTAATTGTAGCAACATCTAGGAGTGTGAATACATCAGAGACAGACGCAAATCTTTTTGATTTTTTTTCTAAAATTCCACCGAGGTAATCAAGCGCGTGAACATACGATCCCGCTTTGTTGCTTCCAGTACTGTTTCGGCTAAGTGCATCAGCTATGTATTGGTCACGAAACGTTTTCATTCCGCAAAATTCCTGTTGGAATGTTTGATGCCGTATAACGATGGTTTCATAAGAGGATTCTCCGTTGAATGATAAGCCTACTTGCAGAACGGCGAGAGTGCACGGAGCTTGGAAATGATTCTGGGCATCTCCGTCAGGACGGCGTCAACCTCCGCCCCGGTGTTGTAGCGGCTGAGCGAGAAGCGCACCGAGCCGTGCACCGCCGTGAACGGCACGCCCATCGCGCGGATCACGTGCGAGGGCTCCAGCGAGCCAGCCGCGCACGCCGACCCCGTGGAGGCGCAGATGCCGCGGTCGCTCAGATGCATCAGGATGGACTCGCCCTCGATGTACTCGAAACTCATGTTGCTGGTGTTCGGCAGACGGCTCCGGCAATCGCCGTTGACCCGCGCGTCCGGGCAGCTCGCCAGCAGACCGCTCTCCAGCCTGTCGCGCAGGGCGGCGACCTGACGGTTCTCCGCCGCCATGCCCGCCTCCGCCAGCTCGACCGCCTTGCCCAACCCGACGATGTACGGCACGTTCTCCGTACCGCCGCGCCGCCCGTGCTCCTGATGCCCGCCGAGCATGAACGTCTTGACGCGTGTGCCGCGCCGGATATAAAACGCGCCGATCCCCTTCGGCGCATGGAGCTTGTGCCCCGAGATGGAGAGCATATCCACGGGGACGTTCCGCATGTCAATCGGCAGCTTCCCCGCGACCTGTACCGCATCCGTGTGCAGCACCGCGCCCGCCGACTTCACGATCTGCGCGATTTCTTCCATCGGGAAGATGACCCCCGTCTCGTTGTTCGCCCACATGATGCTGACGATCGCGGGCCCCCCTCCCTTGAGCGCCTCGCGCAACGCGTCGAGGTCAAGCTGCCCGACGCTGTCCACCGGGATTTCGATTTCGTGAAACCCCATGTCGCGTAAACGGCGGCAGGGTCCCAGCACCGCCGGATGCTCCACGCGCGAGGTGATGACCCTCGCCTGGGACCCCAGCACCTCCGCCGCGCCGTGGATGGCCATGTTGTCGCTCTCCGTGCCGCAGCTCGTGAACACGATCTCCGACGGGTCCGCGCCGAGGAACGCCGCCACGCGCTCACGCGCCGCCCGCAGATCCCGTGCGACCTGCCCCCCGAACGCGTGCATGCTCGACGGGTTCCCGTACCGTTCGCCGAGGAACGGCATCATCGCGTCGCGCACTTCCGGCGCCACGCACGTCGTCGCATTATTATCAAAGTAAATCGTCTTCATAAAAAAATCCTAAAGCGCATGGTCGCGTAGTTTCTGTGCGGTGGCGCAGAGGCGCGAGCAGACGCGCCCACGCCCGAGCAACACCAGCATCTCGAAGAGCCCGGGACCCTCGGTGAGACCCGACACCGCGACGCGCACAGGATGCACCATCGCGCCCAAGCCCGTCCCGCGGGCCTCGCCCATCGCCGCCAGCACGTCGTGCGAGGTCTGGAGGTCGAACACCGGAAGCGCGGCGTATTTGTCCGCGACCTCCTCCAGCAGTTCCGGCACCCCCTCCGCCTTGAGCCGCTTCTCGACGCCCTTGGCGTCGAACGCGTAATCCTCCGTGAAGAAGTACGCGCAGGAGGCGGGGATCTCGGAGTAGAATTTCGTGCGCACCTGCATCTGGTCCATCACGCCCGCGAGGTCCACGCCGTCGGTCGTCAGCCTGGCGGCGTTCAGGCGCGCGACGAACTCCGCCTCGTACACCCCGCGCGGCTGCCGGCGGATGTACTCACCGTTCATCCACGTCAGCTTCTTGATGTCGAAACGCGCCGCGCTGGACTTGCAGCGGTCGAGCGTGAAGAGCCCGACCATCTCCTCGCGCGTGAACACCTCGCGGTCGTCCCCAGGGGCCCAGCCCAGCAGCAGCAGGAAATTGAACAGCGCGTCCGGCAGGAAGCCCTGCTCCCTGAACTCGCCCACGAACGCCGCGCCGTCGCGCTTCGAGTAGGGCTTGCCCTGGTTGTTCACGATCATCGGCAGGTGCGCGTACTGCGGGACGGGGGCCCCCATCGCCTTGAACAGCTCGATGTGCTTGAACGTGTTCTCCACGTGGTCGTCGCCCCGGATGACGTGCGTGATGCGCATGTCCACGTCGTCCACGACGTTCGCGAGGTGGAAGACGGGGGTCCCGTCCGAGCGCACGATCACGAAGTCCTGCGTGTCCTCCGCCTTTTTCCTGATGGTGCCTTTCACGAGGTCTGCGTATTCCAGCCGCCCCTCCTTGGGCATGCGGAAGATGACGCACTCGCCCCCCCCCCCCTTCGCCCCGCGGTACGCCATCCCC
>WRML01000046.1 GCA_009777165.1 Kiritimatiellota bacterium | reverse complement strand
ATCCCCCCCGAGGTCCCCGCGTTCCCCTTCTGCGAACCGAGCGCCAGCGGCTTCACCCAGACGACCAGCGAGAACGGCTCTTTCACAAACCCCAGCTTCGGCGCATTGAACGGATCCCTGTCGAACACGTTCTCCTTTTCCGGGAACGTGTACTCATGCAGCACCCCCCCCATCGCCGAAACGCTCAATAACATCGAAACCATCGTTGTTACCATCTTAACACATTTCATCTTTATTCCTCCTCAAAGAGGACATCATTATGGCGGGACTTCGGAAGAAAGTCAATGTGGGACTGATACACATTCACCTACACATTTCACATCCCGTGTCCTGCGGTTGAGTTTCCCCACCGTACTCTAATCCTTGTCAGGGCACGCGATTTTTTGCTATGATTCGCTGTTCAAAGGAGTAAATGGATTATGGCATGGTTTGAGAAAGCGGTTGACGCGCCAGTCCGCATCCCGGCCGAATCGGTCTGGGTGATCTGCCCGTCCTGTAAGGCCTACATCATGAAGGCAGATTGGAAGGCGACGGATAAGGTCTGCCCGCGTTGCAACTACCACGACCGCCTTGGATGCCGCGAACGCGTGGCGTTGTTGGCGGACACGGGCAGCTTCACGGAAATCAACGCGCGTGTCGGCGTGCGCGACCCGCTGAAGTTCAAGGATGCGAGCGGCGCCTACGCGGACAAGGCGAAGGCGACCGCCGAAAAGCTGGGTGTGGGCGAGGCGATCCTCACAGGCACCGCCACCTTGGACACTATCCCCATCGTGTTGGGCGTGATGGATTTCAAGTTCCTGGGCGGTAGCCTGGGCAGTGGCACGGGCGAGCGGATCCGCTTGGCTGCGGAGGAGGCGTTGAGGCTGAAACGTCCGCTGATTCTGGTGACCGCCTCCGGCGGCGCGCGGATGCACGAGGGTATCGTTTCGCTCATGCAGATGGCAAAGACCTGCGCGGCAATCGCGCGGCTGAAAGATGCGGGCCTGCCTTACTTCGCGGTGTTGACCGACCCTACCACGGGCGGCGTATCCGCCAGCTACGCCATGGTGGGCGACCTGAACATCGCCGAGCCCAAGGCGCTCATCGGCTTCGCGGGCCGGCGCGTGATTGAGCAGACCATTAAGCAGAAACTCCCCGACGATTTCCAGACCGCGGAGTACACGCTCGCACACGGCTTCGTTGACCACATCGTCGCGCGCCGTGACATGAAACCGTTTTTGGCAAAGATGTTGAGGTACGCAGGATTATGAAGAAACAGACCCCCTGGGACATTGTACAGCTGGCGCGTCATGCGGAGCGTCCGAACATCACGGACTATATCCGCCTGATGTGCGAGGATTTTGTCGAGCTGCACGGCGACCGCCTGTTCGGCGACGACCGCGGGCTCATCGGCGGATTCGCCACGCTTGATGGCGTGAAGGTCATGCTGATCGGTCACCGCAAAGGGCGTACCGTCGAGGAGAACATCGAGGCGAACTTCGGCATGGCGAACCCCGAAGGGTACCGCAAGGCGATGCGCCTCATGAGGCTGGCGGAGAAATACCGTCTGCCGGTCGTCTCGTTTGTTGACACGCCCGGAGCGTACCCCGGGAGCGAGGCAGAGGCGCGCGGACAAGCCGAAGCGATCGCGCACAATCTGGAATTCATGTCCACGCTCAAGACCCCGATGGTCGTCGTGGTCACAGGCGAGGGCGGGAGCGGCGGCGCGTTGGGCATCGCGGTCGGCGACCGCATCCTCATGTTGCAGAACGCGGTCTATTCCGTGATTTCGCCAGAGGGCTGCGCATCGATCCTGTGGCGCGACGGCACAAAGGCGGCACTCGCGGCAGAGACGCTGAAAATCACTGCCGACGCGCTCTTGAGCTTGGGCATCATTGATGCAATCATCCCTGAACCCGTTGGCGGCGCACACACGGACGCAACCCAGATGGCAGCGACCGTCAAGCAAGCGATTCTCACGCACCTCACAACGTTGAAGAAACAACCCATCGAGAAATTGCTCGGACAACGCTATGCGAAGTTCGCGAAGATGGGGGCGTGATTTGTTTGTCCGTTCACAATAAAAAAAAAACGTAAAAATTTGGAATTGGGTATTGACTTCGTCAAGGGGAATCTGATAAAGTACACGAACTTTTATGGGACAGCAGTTAAGAAAACGCCTGAAACGTCAGCGCCGGGATGCCCGCAAGAAACGCGTGCAAGCCCGTCTGCGTGCAGGTATGAAAAAGTAGTTTTTTGTGGCGCGATGGCCGAGTGGTCAGGCAGAGGTCTGCAAAACCTTGTACAGCGGTTCGATTCCGCTTCGTGCCTCCATTATTTTGTGAGTGACCAGTGGTCAGTGGCCAATGGGCAGATGGGTTTTTTTGTCGTGACGGCTTCTTCGACGAAGTAAATTTCACCAACTTTTCAATTTCAATTTCCCGAAAAGGATGTTATCGTATTCATTCACGCTTATGAAAGGACTGTTATGGACACATTGATCTCTCGTCGGCATTTTTTGGCAGCGGCGGCAACCGTCTCCGTACTACCGCGCCGTATCTTCGGGCAGGACGGCAAGCCGGGCGCGAACGCCAAGCTGAACATCGCGGGCGTCGGCATCGGCGGCATGGGCAAGGGCAACCTGGGCCAGATCAAGAACCTCGGGCATAACGTCGCCGCGCTCTGCGACGTGGACAGGGCCTACTCCAAAGGCACGCAGGAGCAGTACCCGGACGCGAAATTCTACACGGACTTCCGCGAGATGCTCGCGCAGGAGAAGGACCTCGACGGCGTGCTCGTCGCCACGCCCGACCACACCCACGCGGTTGTCGCCGCCGCCGCGATGAAGGCGGGCAAGCACGTCTTCGTGCAGAAGCCGCTGTGCCACGACATCTTCGAGTGCCGCGAGCTCATGCGCATCGCGCAGGAGACGAAGGTCAAGACGCAGATGGGCATCCAGGGCCGCTGCGACAACGGGCTTTACGTGATCCAGGAGTGGATCGCGGCCGGGGCCATCGGCGAGCTGGTGGACATTGACGCGTGGTGCGACCTCTCGTACTACCCCTGGGGCCACGCCTACTGGAGCGCCCCCCTCGGCCGCAAGCCCCCCCAGGGCCAGCCCGTCCCCGAGACGCTGGACTGGAACCTGTTCCTGGGCCCCGCCGCCGAGCGCGAGTTCCACCGGTGTTACCACCCCGGCTGCTGGCGCCCGTGGTGGGACTTCGGCAACGGCATGATGGGCGACCGCGGCGCGCACACCCTCGACTCCGTCTTCACCGTGCTGGGCTGCCGCATGCCCACGGAGATTGACGCGACCTCCAGCGACCTCAACCCGGACACCCACCCCGTCTCGGCCGTCATCACGTTCCGCGTCCCCGAGGCCGGCGGCCAGAAGGCGATGAAGGTCACGTGGTACGAAGGCACGAGGCCCCCCCGCCCGCAGGGCCTGCCCGACGACCAGAAACTCCCCGGCGAGGGCGGCATCATCTTCCACGGCACGAAAGGCAAGATTATCGCCGGGGTCTACGGGGGATCCCCCTACATCATCCCCGAGGCCGCGCGGACGGCCGCCGGCCGCCCCCCCCAGACGCTGGAGCGTCCCAAGGGCGGGATCGAGGGCAACTGGCTCAACGCCATCATCAGCGGGGGGGGGACCTGTGCGGACTTCGGCTACTCCGCGCGGCTCACGGAGTTCACCATGCTCGGTAACGTCGCCAAGCGCGTGGACGGCCGCATCGTCTGGGACGAGGCCGCCATGCGCGTCACCAACAACGACGACGCGAACCAGCACATCAAATGCCCCCGCAGGGAGGGATGGGACTTGTAAGAGTTAATAGTTAATAATTAAAAGTTAATAGTTTTAAAGCCTCAACTATTAACTCTTAATTATTAATTATTAACTAAAAAAAACGGAGTTTTTTTTATGACTTCACTCGAACGCTACATCGCCACACTCAGGGGGGCCCCGACAGACTTCCTGCCGCGCGTGCCGATTTTGATGCAGTTTGCGGCGGAGCACATCGGCAAGACGTATGCGGACTTCGCGTCCGACCACCGCGTGCTGGTCGAGGCGAACCTCCGCTGCCGCGAGGACTTCGGCATTGACCTCGTGGGCGTGATGTCCGACCCCTACTGCGAGACGCAGGGCTTCGGCGCGGAAATCCGCTACGCCGCCGACCACGCCCCCTCCTGCGTCAAGACGATCTTGTCGGACATCACGGACCTCTCGCCCATGCGCCTCGACCCGGACCCCTACCAGTCGGAGCGTATGGCGAATCGGCTGGCCGCCATCCGCGAGTACAAGCGGTGCGTGGGGGGGGAGTGCTGCATCCTCGGCTGGGTGGAGGGTCCCGCCGCAGAGGCCGCCGACGTGAGGGGGGTCCAGGACTTCCTCATGGATTTGTGGGACAACGAGGGCGCGTGCGTCACGCTCATGGAGCACTGCACGCACACCGCGATCCGCTTCGCGCACGCGCAGATCGCGGAGGGGGCCGACACCATCGGCGTGGGCGACGCGATCGCCAGCCAGCTCGCCCCGGACATGTACCGCAAGCTTGTGTGGCCCCTGCAGCGGAAACTCTTCCAGGCCATCCGCGACAAGGGGGGCATCGTGCGCCTGCACATCTGCGGCAACATCACGCACTTGCTCCCCCACCTCGCGGAGCTGCCCATCGACATCCTCGACCTCGACCACATGGTGGACCTCGCGCTCGCACGTCGGGCGATGGGCCCCCGCGTCGCGATCGCCGGGCGCGTGGACCCCGTCGCGGACATCCTGAACGGTACCCCCGACACCATCCGCGCCACCGTCCGCGCAAGCTACGCCGACCTCGGCAACCCCCACCTCGTCATGGCGGGCTGCGAAGTGCCGCCAGGCACACCCTACGAGAACCTACGGGCACTTTGCGAATACGTGCCGTATAGGAATTAGAAATTAGGAATTAGGAATTAGGAATCGAAAGGCCGCATGAAAAATAATCCCATACGCGAGAAAAGTTACGCATTTGCTTTGCGCATCGTAAAAATGTGCAAGTGGCTTGCGAACGTTATGGGGGAAAAGGTGCTGATGCGTCAGGTTTTGAGGTCAGGGACTTCTGTTGGCGCAAACGTTGAAGAGGCGATCGGTTCGTACTCCGAAAGGGAGTTTGCCTCAAAAATGCAGATTGCCTATAAAGAAGCCTTAGAGACTCGGTATTGGTTACGATTGCTACACGATTCGCAAACGCTGGATGACAAAACGTTTGATTCGATAAATGCGGATTGCGAAGAGATTGTAACGTTACTTTCATCCATCACAAAAACGTTGCGGGCGAAAGGACAAGCGAATGAAGTTCGAGAAGACGAAATGTTGTATTTCACTGATGGGGAGAAGCCTCCTTGCATTTCGATTCCCAATTCCTAATTTCTAATTCCTAATTCAGAAAGGTTCACCTTATGACACCCCACTTCTCAAAGATTCTCTTCTGCACCGATTTCTCCGAGAACGCGGGATTCGCGTTCGGGTTCGCGTGCAAGGCGGCGGCGTCCAACCCGGGCGCGGCGTTCACCCTCCTGCACGTGATCCCCGAGCCGGACGCGCAGTTCTGGAAAGGCTACATCTACGAGGTCGGCGACATGGACGCCAAGGCGCGCGCGGACATTGACGAGCGGGTCGAAGCGTACCGCTCGCGCCTCCCCCCCGGTATTGACCTCAACATCGAGATGCGGATCGGCGACCCCGCCCGCGCGATACTCGAATATGCCGAGGCGGAGTCCGTTGACCTTATCGTGTTGGGGCGGCAGGGGCACCGCCCGTTCGCCCAATGGTTGCTCGGCAACGTCGCCGGGAAAGTCGCGCAGAAGGCCCTTTGCCCTGTCCTGATTGTGCCGATGGACGCAAAGCGGCAGTAAGGGCGGATATCGTGTACGTATAGAGGGTACGGGTCAGATTCAATTTTTTCGTAATAATGGCACAGATTTATTTGACACGCTATGCAAAAATATGATAACTTTTTCATCTTTTACCTGAGCAAAAGTTGTGTCTTTTTATGATCTGGGCGATAGGTTATCGTTAATCGTATCATTAACAAGAAGGGATAGTCACACGACATGAATCCTTATGCAGTGAAGGAAATGTTTGGCGGGATGTTTGATGCGAGCGCGCATTATGATGCGGTGAGCATCACGCTGGCGTCGCCGGAAACCATCCGTTCGTGGAGTAGCGGGGAGGTCAAGAATCCGGAGACCATCAACTACCGGACGTACCGTCCGGAGCGCGATGGCCTCTTCTGTGAGAAGATTTTCGGGCCAACCCGCGACTGGGAGTGCTCGTGCGGCAAGTACAAGCGCATCAAGCACAAGGGCGTGATCTGCGACCGTTGCGGCGTGGAGGTCACGGTCTCGCGTGTGCGCCGTCAGCGTATGGGCCACATCGAGCTGGCGGTCCCGGTCTCGCACATCTGGTTCTTCAAGTGTAGTCCGAGTCGCATCGGTTTGGTTCTCGACAAGACCGCCAACGAGTTGGAGCGTGTCCTCTATTACGAGGACTACATGGTCATTGACCCGATGGAGACCCCGTTACGTCCGATGCAGCTGATGTCGGAGATGGAGTATCACGACGCGATGGAAAAGTATGGCGAGAACTTCGAGGCGATGATGGGTGCCGAGGCGGTACGCCGTTGTCTCGCGAAGAAAGACCTCGAACAACTCATGCACGATTTGGAAGAGCAGATCGAGAACACCCGTAGCAAACAGACACGCAAAAAGATTGCCAAGCGCATGAAGATTACCGACGGTTTCCGCATGAGCAAGGCCAAGCCCGAATGGATGATCTTGGATTGCCTGCCCGTGATTCCGCCAGAGTTGCGGCCGTTGGTTCCGCTGGAGGGGGGGCGTTTCGCGACCTCTGACCTGAACGACCTGTACCGCCGCGTCATCAACCGCAACAACCGCCTCAAGAACCTGCTCGCGCTCAAGACGCCGGATGTCATCATCCGCAACGAAAAGCGGATGCTGCAGGAGGCCGTTGACGCGGTGTTCGATAACGGGCGTCACGGCCGTGCGGTGGCAGGGGCGGGGAACCGTCCGTTGAAGTCGTTGAGCGATATGCTCAAAGGCAAGACGGGCCGTTTCCGCCAGAACCTGCTCGGCAAGCGCGTGGACTACTCCGGGCGCTCGGTGATTGTGGTCGGTCCCGAACTGAAGCTGACGCAATGCGGTCTGCCCAAGAAGATGGCACTCACGCTGTTCGAGCCGTTCATTATCCGCCGCTTGAAAGAGAAAGGCATCTGCCATACCGTCCGCACGGCGCGGAAGATGATCGAGCGTCATGATGATCAGGTCTGGGACATCCTCGAAGAGGTCACCAAGGGCAAGACGGTGATGTTGAACCGTGCGCCGACGCTGCACCGCCTCTCGATCCAGAGTTTCGAGCCGGTCCTGATTGAGGGTGAGGCGATCCGCATCCACCCGATGGTGTGCACGGCGTTCAATGCCGACTTCGATGGCGATCAGATGGCGGTTCATGTGCCGCTGTCGGTCGAGGCGCAATTGGAGAGCCGCTTGTTGATGTTGGCGACGAACTCGATTTTCTCGCCGGCCTCCGGCAAATCCATCATGACGCCGACGCAGGACATTGCGCTGGGCATCTACTACTTGACAATCCCGAGCCAGCAGGACAAGCTCACCAACAAGTTTGCGGGCAAGATGCCAGCGGGCGAAGAGCATCTGCCGCTCTTTAACGACGTGGGCGAAGTTGATTTCGCATTGGCGGAGGGGGCGATGACCTATCATACCCGTATCCGTTTCCGCAACCCGGACTTCGGCTCGAAGGACCGCCGTTTCGGGTCGCCGGAGCTGCGCGTGATTGAGACGACCGCCGGGCGCGTGATTTTCAACGAGCTCTGGCCGACCGAGCTCGGCTTCGTGAATGACAAAATTGACAAGAGCAAGCTGGGCGACCTTATCCTCCACTGCCATCAGGTGGCGGGCCATGCCCGCACCGTGAAGGCGTTGGATGAGCTCAAGGCGCTCGGCTTCAAGCATGCGTGTCTGGCGGGGGTCTCCATGGGACTCAAGGACATGATCCGCCCGAAAATCAAGGACGAGATTATTACCCACGCCTATGCGGAGGCGGATAAGGTACAAGACCAATTTCAGACGGGGGTCATCACCGACGGCGAGCGCCACAACAAGATCATTGACATCTGGACGGGGGCCACCGAAAAGGTGTCGGATGACCTGTACAAGACCATTGACCGGAACATCACGGAGGCGACTCCGGAGCCGACGGAGACCAACCCGGTGTACATGATGGTGGACTCCAAGTCCCGCGGCTCGAAACTCCAGATCCGCCAGCTGGCGGGTATGCGCGGGCTGATGGCAAACCCGTCCGGTGAGATTATCGAACGTCCCATCACCGCTTCGTTCCGCGAGGGGCTGAGTGTGTTGGAATATTTCATCTCGACGCACGGCGCGCGCAAAGGCTTGGCAGACACCGCGCTCAAGACTGCCGACGCGGGGTATCTCACGCGCAAGTTGGTGGACGTGTCGCAGGATGTCATCATCACGGGGCACGACTGCAACACCGTGAACGGCATTGAGGTCGAGGCAGTCGAGGAAGGCGACGAGACGCTCATCCCGTTGCGCGCCCGTATCTTGGGGCGTACGGCACTGTATGAGATCCGCCACCCCACGACGAGCGAGACGATTATCCCGTCCAATGTGGAGATTGACGAGGATCATTGCAAGGCGGTTGAAGAAGCGGGTGTCGAGCGCGTGTGGATCCGTTCGGGGCTCACGTGCGATGCCCCGCACGGGATGTGCGCGAAGTGCTACGGCCGCGACCTCTCCACGGGCAAGCCCGTGGAGATCGGTGTGGCGGTCGGCATCATCGCGGCGCAGTCCATCGGCGAGCCGGGGACGCAGCTCACGATGCGTACCTTCCATATCGGTGGTACGGCATCCACCGTCTCGAAGGCACCGGAGGTCGTGTTGAAAAACGCCGGGTTCATCAAGTATGTGGACCTGCGTATCGTGCACAATGTCGAGGGGCACCCCGTGGTGCTGAACAAGAACGGGGCAATTGAGATTGTGGATGCCAACGGTAACGAGATTGACACCTACAACCTGCAGATCGGTACGGTGCTGCTCGCGGAAGACGGCTCGGCCGTGAAGGCGGGCCAACGTGTCGCCATGTGGGATCCGCACTCCCTACCGATTCTCGCGGAACATCACGGAGTCGTGTCGTTCCAGGACTTTGTCGAGGATGTGTCGGTCCGGACAGATCATGATCATGTCTCGGGCATGGCGACCCTGCTCGTGCTGGAGACGAAGGAAGAGTTGCACCCGCAGATTATTCTCCGCGACCCGAAGACCAGCGAGGTGCTGGGTTTCAACCACATCCCCTCTGGTGCCGTCGTCATGGTGAAGGAAGGTGCGAAGGTCACCCCCGGCATGATGCTTGCGAAGACGCCCCGGAAGGAGGCGAAGACGCGTGACATCACTGGCGGCCTGCCGCGTGTGGCGGAACTCTTTGAGGCCCGCCAGCCCAAGGACGCCGCCGAGATTTCCCGGATCGAAGGCACCGTAGACTTCGGCGAACACCAGCGCGGCAAACGCTGCCTGATTGTCCGCGACGAGATCACCGGCTACGACGAGCAGCACCTCGTCCCCATGGGCAAGCAAGTCGTCGTGTTTAAGGGCGACCGCGTCAAGAAAGGCCAGCAGCTCACGGAAGGCCCGATTGTGCCGCAGGAAATCCTTGACGTCTGCGGCCCGCAGGAGCTTCAGCGGTATCTCGTCAATGAGGTGCAGGGCGTGTACCGTCTGCAAGGCGTGGAGATCAACGACAAGCATATCGAGATCATTGTTCGCCAGATGTTGCGCAAGGTACGTATCACCAACCCGGGCGACACCGATTTCCTTTGGGGCGAGCAAGTCACGCGCCAATACTTCCTCAAGGTCAATGAGGAAATTATCGCGGAAGGCAAGCGCCCTGCGGAAGCTCAGCCCGCATTGCTCGGCATTACCAAGGCATCGCTGGAGACCGACAGCTTCATCTCTGCGGCATCTTTCCAGGACACCACCCGTGTCCTGACCGACGCCGCGACGATCGGGCGTGTTGACGAGCTCCGTGGCTTCAAGGAAAACGTTATCCTTGGCCACTTGATTCCCGGTGGTACTGGGTTCCCGTTGCACCGCCACATCAAGCTGATCCCGAAGACCGAGCCGATCAGCGAAGAGGAAATGAAGGCGATGCAGCAGGAGGCTCAAAACCAGCTCGATGAAGTCTTCAACTAGTACGTTGTAACATTCAAATCGTTACATTTGTTCCCCCCTTGCGTGTGGCAGGCGGATGGTTATGGCGTTGCGCGGCGGGGCGCCCGCCCCGCCCCCGCCTTTCCGCAACACGACAAT
>WRML01000045.1 GCA_009777165.1 Kiritimatiellota bacterium | reverse complement strand
GCGGCATCGCTGTCGAGATGGACGGCGCGAAGATCGCCGCCGTCATCGGGCGCAACATCGAGACGGGCGTGGAGACGCGCTTCGTGGCCCCCCTCGTGATGGACAACACGGGCGACGGTACCATCGGGGCCCTGGCGGGCGCAGAGTTCCGCATGGGGCGCGAGGGCCGCGACGAGACAGGCGAGCCGACCGCCCCCGAAAAAGGCGACGCCATGACCATGGGCGCGTCCGTGCAGTGGTATGCGAAGGACGGCGACACTCCCTCCGCATTCCCCGACATCACGTGGGGCATCCCCTTCAGCAACACCACCTACGAACGCGTCAAGATGGGCGAGTGGACATGGGAGACCGGCATGAACCGCGACCAGATCACCGACTTCGAACACATTCGCGACTACGGCATGATGGTCATCTTCTCCAACTGGGCGTTCCTCAAAAACCATGCCGACAACAACGCGGGCTACGCCAACAGCACGCTCGAATGGGTCGCCTACGTCGCAGGCAAGCGCGAGTCGCGCCGCCTCATCGGCGACTACATCCTGACAGAGCAAGACCTCACTGGCCCAGTGGTTTATCCCGACGGCACCGCCTGTACGACGTGGACCATTGACCTGCACTATCCCGACCCCGCCAACACGAAGAACTTCCCTGGCGAGGAGTTCAAGTCCATTGCCAAGCATAAGACGATCTACCCGTACCCCGTCCCCTACCGCTGCCTCTACTCGAAGAACGTCGAGAACCTGTTCCTCTCGGGCCGGAACATCAGCGTCACGCATGTTGCGCTCGGGACCACGCGCCTCATGCGCACGGGCGGGATGCTCGGCGAGGTCGTCGGCATGGCCGCGGCCGTGTGCAAGAAGCACGACTGCCCCCCCCGTGCCGTCTATCCCGCGCACTTCGATGAGCTCAAGGCCCTGATGGAGAAAGGCGTCGGCGATGGCAAGACGTATCCCCCTCAAAGTTACAACCTCGGCGGGACACTGTCGAAGTAAGACGTGTCGCTTCTCTTTTCCATTGCCCGTCAGCACCTAAAAACGATATACTATCGGCTTTATGGAAAAAAAAGAACAGAATGATCTGTCCAATAATCCGCCACCGCTTTCCGCGCCGACAAAGGAACGTGAGGATGAAGAGAAGGTGGCAGGCGGGGCACTCCCGCCGAAAGGGCTCCTCGCATGGCTTGTCCTCGCATTACTGGCGTTGACCATGGTCGCGATGCTGCTCATGAAGCAGGAGAACACCGTGAAGGTGATCGACCGGGTGGAGATCGAGAGACTGGTCTCCGGGGAGGGCCTCATCGAGCAAGTCGAGTGGGTAACCGACTCCGTCTCCGGGAGGACGTATGTGAGCGGTAAGTTTACAGACGAGAAGAAAAAAAGTTTCCGCTTCAACCTGCCGCCCGGCGAGAACCAGAACATCAAAAATCTCCTGGATGAGCACAAGGTGCCGTACATGGTGGTCACGAGGGGCAATGTGCTGCTGATGCTGTTGGGGTCGCCGTTGCTCGTCCTGGCCCTGATCCTCGGCGGCACACTCTTCATCCTGCGGCAGTTCAAGAACGCGAACTCGGGTGCGATGAATTTCGGGAAGGGCCGCGCGAAGATGTTGTCGCAGGACAAGAAGAAGGTCACGTTCGCCAACGTCGCGGGCATCACGGAGGCGAAGGAGGAGGTGCAGGAAATCGTCGAGTTCCTGAAGGACCCGAAGAAGTTCCAGGCCCTCGGCGGGCGCATCCCCAAGGGGGTGCTGCTCATGGGGCCCCCCGGCACAGGCAAGACGCTGCTCGCCAAGGCCATCGCGGGCGAGGCCGGGGTCCCGTTCTTCAGCATCAGCGGCTCGGATTTCGTGGAGATGTTCGTGGGCGTCGGCGCGTCGCGTGTGCGCGACATGTTCGACCAGGGCAAGAAGCACGCGCCATGCCTCATCTTCATTGACGAGATTGACGCGGTGGGCCGCAACCGCTTCTCTGGCCTCGGAGGGGGGCATGACGAACGCGAGCAGACGCTCAATGCCCTGCTCGTCGAGATGGACGGTTTCGAGACCTCCGAGGGCGTCATCATCCTCGCCGCGACCAACCGCTCCGACGTGCTGGACCCCGCCCTGTTGCGCTCCGGACGCTTCGACCGCCAGATCGTCGTGGATATGCCCACGCTCACCGACCGCGAGGAAATCCTCAGGCTACACGCGGTGAAGGTCACGTTCGCACCAGACGCGGACCTCTCGCGCGTGGCGCGGGGGACCCCCGGCTTCTCCGGCGCGGACCTCGCCAACCTCCTGAATGAGGCCGCCCTGCTCGCCGCACGCGGGAACAAGCAGGCCGTCGAGCATATCGACCTCGAGGAGGCCCGCGACAAGGTGCTGTGGGGACGTGAGCGCAGGAGCCGCGCCATGGACGAGAAGGAACGCCGCACGACCGCATGGCACGAGGCCGGCCACGCCGTGCTTCAAGTGCTGTGCGAGCACACGGAGCCGCTCCACAAAGTGACCATCATCCCGCGCGGACAGGCCCTCGGCGCGACCATGGCGCTGCCGAAAAAAGACGTGCTGAACCGCACGCGGAACCAGCTACTCGACATGCTCGTCGTGTTCGCGGGCGGGCGCATCGCGGAGGAACTCTACACGGGCGACATCTCGACGGGCGCACAGATGGACATCAAGATGGCGAGCGAAATCGCACACGAGATGGTCTGCGCGTATGGCATGAGCGACGCCTTCGGCTTCCAGTCCTTCGGGAGTAAACAGGAGACGCTCTTCCTCGGTCGCGAGGTCACACGCAACCAAGCCTACAGCGAGGAGACCGCCCGCAGGATTGATGCGGAGGTCTCGCGCCTCATGTCCGACGCCTACGCCCGCGCCAAGCAGATGATTGATGAGAACAGGGACAAGCTCGAAATCCTGGTGACGCAGCTGATGGAGCGCGAGACCATGGATGGGCGTGAGGTCGAGGAGTTGTTGAAGCCACAAGCGGAGCCTGCGAATGAGGACGGAGAAAATATGGCAGTGCCGGGACAGGCGGATTGACCTGAGCCGGCCGCACGTGATGGGCATCGTGAACGTCACGCCCGACTCGTTCTCGGACGGCGGGCAATGGCCCGACGCCGAGCGTGCGGTAGCGTACGGCCTGACGTTGGCGGCGGACGGGGCGGACATCCTCGACATCGGCGGTGTCTCGACGCGCCCGGGCGCGGGGACCGTCAGCGAGGCGGAGGAGTTGCGCCGCGTCCTACCCGTGGTTCAGGGGCTAGTGGGGCAGACGCAGGTCGTGCTGTCGGTGGACACCTCCCGCGCGAATGTCGCGCGCGCCGCGATTAAGTCCGGCGCGAGCATCGTGAATGACGTGATGCGCTTCGACGGTGACGACGCGATGGCGGCGGTCGTGCGCGAGACGGGCGCGGGGATTGTGCTCACGCACTCGCGTCCGAGCCACGACGACACCGACTATGCGGATGTCGCGGCGGAGGTGCAGACGACACTGGAGAATGCGCTGGCGTATGCGCAAGGGCAGGGGATTGCGGAGGCGGCGTGTGTGATTGACCCCGGCCTCGGGTTCGCGAAGACCACCGCGCACAACGTCGCGATTTTGAAGCGACTCGATTGTTTGGTTGAGATTGCGCCCGTACTGATCGGCGCGTCGCGCAAGCGGTTCGTGAGGGAGTTAGGAGTTGGGAGTGAGGAGTTAGGAGTTGGGGGGGAGGGCGGAAGCATCGCCGTGGCGGTGTGGAGCGTGTTGCACGGCGCGGCGATTGTCCGTGCGCACGACGTGAAAGGGACGGCCGAGGCGTTGCGAGTGATTGGAGCGTTGAGAGGATGAAAGGACAGAAGGATATCAGGACACACATTACGAGGGCGTATCGCAGATGCCCGGTATGGCGTGTTGTGGAAGGGGACGTAGGAGACCAAGGGGACCTAAGGGACCTAGGCGATTTTAGCAATGTCCTTTCGTCCCCAACCCCCTTTCCAAAGGGGGTGTGCGGAGGGCACCTACAGTTCCTGTGTCCCCTAGGTCTCCTGCGTCCCCTAAGTCCCCTCGCGGGTCCAGCAACCACAGGAGGGTCGCATGAAAGCGAAATTCGGGGGGTTTAGCATTGGGTATGCTGTCGCAGGGATTGTTATCACCATGATGGGGCTACTGTGTATTATGCACTATTTCCCGTACGAGGCATTATTATTACTGGTGTCGCCTGTGTTGCTTTGGTTGAGCTTAAAAGGTTTCATACACGGCGTTCAAAGTCTGCGCCAGAAGGAACGGCCGAAGTATTTCGGCATTATCGGATTGCCTCTCAATCTTCTGGTGCTGATTCTTTCGGGGCTCGCGATCGTGCAGGTTTTCGTGGGGGAGTTTGCACCAGGTTTGTATTGGGTCGTCATCGCGGCCATACCCATTGCCGTCTTGTTCCCGGTGCTGTTGCGTTGGTGGCGGTCGGAATGGGGAAGGGCAAACACACGGTTCGGGGTTTTGAGCATCGGGTGCTTTTGTGTCCTCGTGAGCGTGGTTGCGTTGCCCCAGATTTTCGCAAACAAGTTTTTGGGGTTCTGTGATTTTGAGTCCTCTGATTTTGGACTCTATGATTGTGTGCGACTCCTTACGGCAGTGCTGATGCTGGTCGGGTTGTCATTCGGCTTTCTCGGCTTGTGCAGGCAGGAGGAGCCCAGAAGCTACCGCTACATCGGTTTTTTCCTGAACCTTTTCCCGTTCCTCTTTTTTTTGTACCGATTCTTTTTAATATTCAACTTACGGTGAACCGTTTTTTATGCTAACCGGAATACTACAGATTGGATGGAAGGACATCGCGCAGATACTGATCCTGTATCTGACGATCTACTCGCTGCTGCGTTACGTGCGCGGGACGCGGAGCGCGCAGATGCTGCTGGGGGGGGGGATGATCGTCGTGGGGCTGCTGGTCATCACCTACCTGCTGGGCTTTGACGTGCTTTCACACGTCATCTACTTCCTGCTGGGCTACATGGCGGTGATCCTGATCGTGGTGTTCCAGCACGAGCTGCGCCGCTTCCTCGCGCTGCTCGTGGGCAGGACACTCTTCCGGAAGACCATCGGCATCCGCCAGACACACGTCCCCGACGAACTCTGCCAGTGTGTCCAGAAACTCTCGTCCAAGCGGATCGGTGCGCTCATCGCGGTGGAGCGCGGCATCTCGCTGACCGGGTATGAGGACACGGGCATCTCGCTCGACGCACTCATCAGTCAGGAGCTGATGATCTCGCTCTTCACCCCCCCCCTGCCGCTGCACGACGGCGGGGTCATCATCCGCAACGGGCGCGTCGCGGCGGCGCACTGCCTGTTCCCGATCTCGAACCAGCCGGCACTGAACACGTCCGGGATGCGCCACCGCGCGGCGGTCGGGCTAAGCGAGGAGACGGACGCGGTCATCGTCACGGTGTCGGAGGAGACGGGGGGGATCTCCGTCGCCTACAACGGCAAGCTTCGGCGTTACCGTGAGCACAGCGAGCGGCGTGTCCTGCGCTGGTTGCGTTTCGCGATGCCGGGTATGCGCGCGCGGCCGTCGTCGTTCTCGGAGTGGCTGGATGCGACGATCACCCGCCAATGGAAAAACATCAAAACCCCGGTCCGGGAGGAGACGGAAGATGCAAACGATTAACTGGCGTGAAATTCTGCGGCTGATGTTTGTGCGCGACTGGCCCTGGAAGCTGCTGTCGCTGGTCATCGCGTGCATGTTGTACTTCTCGATCCGTGCCCAGATCAGCCATGTCCGCCCCTACTCCGTCCCGGTGGATGGCGCGTTCGACTCGGGCGACACGGGCGTCGTGATCGAGTCGGTCGAGCCGCGCTCCGTCCAGGTGAAGTTGCGCGGGTCGAACTCGGACCTCAACCAGATCAATCCCGACATCCTGCTGTTCGACATCAGCCCCAAGCGCAAAAAGAACAACGCGGTCCCGGCCGATTCCGAAACCGTCAGGCTGCGCACCAGCCAGTTGCGGAACGCCAACAGGCTCCGCGTCGTGGACATCGAGCCGCCCGAGGTGCAGGTCCGGTTCGACGTGCCGGCGAGCCTGCAGCTGAATATCGCAAGGCCGGAGATCACCGGCGTCGCACGCGGGCAGGTCAGGCTGCTCTACGACCAGACCAGCGCGACGGTCACAGGCTCGCGCCGCCTGCTCGCCACGCTCGACGCGGGCACGGTGCAGGTGATGTCCACCCTCATTGACGTCGAGGGGCGCACGCAGAGTTTCCAGACGCGCGTCGCACTCTCCCCCCCCGGCGACCCGACGCGCCTCAAGGTCACGCCCTCCGAGATGGTCGTGAACGTCCAGATCACCAATGAGAAAGCGACCAAGCGCATCGGGAACGTCCCGGTGCAGGTCATCCCCCTCCCTCCCGACACCCCCCCCTGGACCTGTATACCGCCGACCGTTGAACTGCACGTGGAGGGGAGCCCGAAGGAGATCGCTAACGTCCGGCGGGAGGACTTCTCGGTCATCGCGAATGTGGTTGAGGACGACTCGGAGAACTTTCCCTATCAGGAGATCCCCCTCACCGTCCTTGTGCGCCAAGGCACGACGATGACCGCCACCCCCGCCCCCCTTTCAATCGAACTCCGCCCCCCTCCGGACGCAAACCCCGAATGACCACGCAACATCCAAACGCATAAAGGGAAACGATGCACACATCGATGAAATCACTTCGTATCCTGTTGTGCCTGTCCGGTATCGCACGGATGTCAAGTTCAAACGCGCTTGGTGATGCGCCGTTGATCGCCTACACGTCCGAGCATACGCTGAACGTGGTCACACCCGACGGGCGGCGCATCCTCCAGATCGGCTACCGCCTGTGGGGGCCCGGGTGGGCGTGGACCGGGATCCCCGGTACCTACCGCACGGAGGGGGCCTCCGCCGTCGGTGACTTCGCCGGGAAAATCGGCCGTTCGGATGTCCCGTTCACGTTCCGCACCAAACTGACCGCCACAGGGAAACGCCAGCTGAAGATGGAGGGCACGTTCACGACCGCACAGGATTCCGAGCTCATCATGGCGGGCATCGGCCTTGTCTTCGACACCCCCCTGCAAGGCAAGGACCGCGGCATCTTCACCGACACGGCCGGCGCGAAAACCGTCAGCCTCCCGCTGGGCATCGGGAAACTCTCGGACACGTTCCGCAGCATCAGCGCAAAAGACGCCGACGGGCGCATTTACACGATCGCCTTCGACGCACCCGTCCTTGCCAACCACGACAAGGAAATCCGCGTCGTCCTCGCGGAAAATAAAATCGCGGCGAACGACGGTAAACCATTTTCGCTGACGCTCGACCTGCCGGAGGACACGGCGTTTTACCTCACGCCGGACAGTGTCCCAGACCCACCGGACTGGGACCGCTGGTTCCCGTGGACGGCCGACGCCGACATGACGCGCCCCAGCGTCATTGACGCGTCCGCACTGCTCGACGCCCCCGCCGGGAAGCACGGCCGCATCCAGCGCGACCGCGACCGCCTGATGTACAACGGCAAGCCCGTCAAGTTTTGGGGATTGAACATCTGCTACGAGGCCATCGCATCGCCCAAGGAGATCTCCGACCAGCGGGCGGCGTTCTACGCGCGGTACGGCATCAACGCCGTGCGCCTCCACAAGTTCGCGGACGGCTCGACGTGGGACGGCATCCTCGACCGCAACTCCTACGTCAAGTACAACCCCGAGAAACTCGCGCGCATGGACTATTTCGTCGCCAAACTTAAAGAACGGGGGATCTACGTTTTGCTCTCCGCGAACTTCGGCCGCGCGCGCGTGTACCGTGACGACATGCCGCGTGTACCGTATATCACGGAACTCGGGCAGCCAAACGACCGCGGGATCATTGACCCCGGCGGCGGGGCCCTGTTCGTCAGCACGGAGCTGCAGGACATCCAGATCGCGCAACTGATCAACCTCCTGCACCACACGAACGCCGAGACCGGCCTGACCTACGCCGCCGACCCCTGCGTGATGTGCATCGAGCTGGTGAACGAGGACAGCGCGTTGTTCTACAACACCATGCGGGCGATGAACCAGTCGCCAACCCTCAAGACCCGCATGGGGCGCGAGTTCGCCGCGTGGCTGAGAAAGAAGTACGGCACCGAGACGGAACTCCTGAAGGCGTGGGGCGACGCCCTGAACGTCTTCACCGGAGAGCAGGCGACGGGCGAGGCGTTCAACGGTGGCGCGGGCCCGATCTATCCCGTCGGCAACCCGTGGTTCTACGACCCCGACCAGACCGACGGCGGTATGATGACCGCCCGCAAGCCCCGCCTCGTGGACACCATGCTCTTCTGGTACGACAAGCAGAACGCGTTCTACGACCGCTTCGTCTTCGCCATCCGTGCCGCCGGATACCAGGGCGAGATCATCGCCTCCAACTGGCAGGCCGGGCGCGGCACGAGCCACTTCCTCAACCTGCTCTCCGACCACCGCATCGGCATGATTGACCGCCACAACTATTTCGAGGGCCCCACCTCCATGCTCGCCGTCCCCGGCTCCGGCCTACTCTCGACCGGGATGCAGCAGGTCTCGGACCGCCCGTTCATGCTCTCGGAATGGATCCACACCTTCCCCAGCGAATTTTGCTCCGAGGGCCCCGCCATCATCGGCGCCTACGGCATGGGACTGAACGGCTGGGACGTCTCCTTCATGTTCCAGAACCGCGACCAGGGGCAATTCCGCCAGACGCTGGGCGAGACGTGGGATGTCGTCGCGCCCCAGGTGCTCGGACTGTTCCCCGCCATCTCGCGGCAGGTGCTGCGCGGCGACGTCAAGGAGTCGAAGGTCGTCTTCACCCGCAACGTTGATTTCGCGTCGTTGCAGAAAGGCACATTGGATTTCGACGACCGCATTGAGCAAGGGTACGACACGAAAAGTTTCTCCTCCAGCGCCACGCCCGTCCAGGCGCTCGCCGTCGGGCGCGTCGTGGTGGACTACGTCGAGCAAGCCAAGAAGACTGAACCTGCCGACTTTTCCCGATATAATGAGGAAATTCCCGAAGTGTTCGTTTCCGCGACCTTTGAGCTTCTCTGGAGAAGCGGAAAGACCCCGCGCGATGGCTGTATCTTGATCGAGACACCAAGGACTCAGGCGGTAGTCGGCTTTACGCGAGGGGCTGGCACTTTAAAGGACGTGACCATTAACGCGCGAAACCCCTATTCGTTGGTTTACGTCACGAGTCTGGACGATGCCCCGATCGCCACATCCAAGCGCCTGTTGGTCACGACCCTCGCCCGCGCCCGCAACACGGGCATGAAGCTTGTCGCCGGGACGCTGATTGAAAAAGGCCGCGCCCCCATCTTGATGGAGCCTGTCGTCTGCGAGCTGGCATTCAAACGCCCCGGGCCCCCTACCATCCACATCCTCGACCACGACGGCCGCCGCACGGGAAAGACCCTCGATGCCGCCAACGGCAAAATCCTCCTCGACGGCGGCGCGACAAAAGCCATCTACTATGAGATTGAGTATTAGGTTTGCTGTAAGGGAATTAAAAAGGGGACACGTTAGGGGAACATGATTTCCGCTCTTACCGAAGATGCACTCACACAAGCCGCAGAGATCCTGAATGTCGGCGGCGTTGTGATTATCCCGACCGACACCGTTTACGGCATCGCAGCGCACCCCCGACATCCCGGAGCCGTCCAACGCATCTATGCGGTAAAGGGGCGCCCCACGGGAAAACCCATCGCGTTACTCGCGGCGACGGTGGCGGCGGTCGAGCGGTTCGGCGCATTTTTTCCCGAGGCGGCAAAACGCCTCGCCGAAACATATTGGCCAGGGGCCCTGACGCTCGTCCTGCCATGCGAAGGGGGGGGGTATGAGGGTTTCCGTGTCCCCGCGCATGAAGCGATACGCCGGCTCATCACATTATGCGGGGGGGTGCTACGTGTGACGAGCGCAAACCTCAGCGGTGCGATTCCCGCGCTCGACGCCGCCCACGCGCTTAAAGATGTCGGGCTGGAGGCGGACATGGTGCTGGACGGCGGTGTCTCACCCGGCGGTATCGCCAGCACGGTCGTGAAGGTCGATCCAGAGGGGGTGGTGACGGTACTCCGCGAGGGGGGGGTTGCCATTGAAGAACGTAAAACATAGAAGGATGTGACGAAGAAGTTTCCCATCTTCACTCTCATTACGCTCGTCCTGCCATTTGTGGCATATCTTATAAGGTATAGTGAATTCACATTAAAAGTGTTCCATTCTTACATCCCGTTAGGGATGTGTCTCTCGGTAGAAAAACGCCCTCTCCCCCTTGTCCGCAGGAAAAGGGGCCCCCATCGGCGCAGGTGCGACCGATGGGGCACGGGATGCGCCTAAAAGAGGCATCCCGATGGGATGCCATGATTTTTTTTACGTTCTCTTCTACCGAAAGAAACATCCCTAACGGGATGTTG
>WRML01000044.1 GCA_009777165.1 Kiritimatiellota bacterium | reverse complement strand
TGCTGCCGTTTGTGCTGCGCCGTCTGCAGCGCGCGCGTCCGGCGATCGAGGCGGAGGGGCACGCCATCCGTTTCGCGGTCGCGCGGGGGCCCCTGAACATCGCGTCGTTCCTGATGGGCACGACGGAGTTCCTGATGGCGATGCAGCTCGACCCGGGGGGGGCCCACGCGATGCTGGGGGTCATCACGGATTTCCTCGTGGACTGGATTAAGCTGCAAGCCAGCGCGTTCCCAACCGTCAGGGGGGTGATGCTGCTGGACGACATCGTCGGGTTCCTGGGGGCGGAGGACATTGCGGCCTTTGCCGCGCCGTACCTGAAACGCACGTTCGCCGCCGTTGACAGCGAGGTGCGCCTGTTCCACAATGACGCGAACGGGACCGAGTGCGCCCCCCTGCTTGAAGGCATGGGGGTCAACCTCTTCAACTTCAGTTTCGAGCATCCGGTCGGCGAGATGCGGGATAGGGTCGGGGGGAGGGTCGCCCTGCTGGGCAACATCCCCCCGCGCGACGTCCTGGCGGCAGGGGGGCCCGAGGACGTGCGCAGGGCGGTCGCGGAAATGAAGGGGGCCCTGGGGGGCGACTACACGCGCGTCGTCTTCTCCTGCGGCGGCGGCGTACCCCCGGGCGTGCCGGCCGCCAACATCCAGGCGTTTCTCGAGGAGGCAGCCAAATGAAAATACTTGTGACAGGCGGCGCGGGATTTATCGGGAGCCACACGTGCGTTGAGCTGTTGGACGCGGGGCATGACGTCGTGGTCGTGGACAACCTCTGCAACAGCTCCGCCGAGAGCCTGAGGCGCGTGGCGCAGATCACGGGCCGGGCCGTCGGCTTCCATGCGGTTGACATCCGCGACCGCGCGGCGTTGGACGCGGTTTTCAAGGGGGAGGGTCCCTTCGACGCGGTCGTCCACTTCGCGGCGCTGAAGGCGGTCGGCGAGTCAACGCGCATCCCCCTCGACTATTACGCGAACAACATCACGGGGACCCTCACGCTCTGTGAGGTGATGGAGGCGAACGCATGCCGCAACATGGTGTTCAGCTCATCGGCGGTCGTGTACGCCGCCCCCCCCTCGGTGCCGATCCGCGAGGACTTCCCGACCCCCGGCGCGACAAACCCCTACGGCTGGACCAAGCTGATGATCGAGCAGATTTTCCGCGACCTCCAGCACGCCGACCCCCGCTGGAACGTGGTCATCCTGCGCTACTTCAACCCCATCGGCGCACACGCGAGCGGGCTCATCGGGGAGGACCCCGCGGGCATCCCCAACAACCTGCTCCCGTTCGTGGCGCAGGTCGCCGTGGGCCGCCTCCCGAGCCTGCCGGTCTTCGGCAACGACTACCCCACGCGCGACGGCACGGGGGTACGCGACTACATCCACGTCGTGGACTTGGCGGTGGGGCATGTCAAGGCGATTGACAGATTGCGGGGGGCCCCCGGGCTGGCGGTCTACAACCTCGGCACGGGGCGCGGGTACAGCGTACTGGAAATCGTCAAGGCGTTCGAGGGGGCCTCTGGGAAAGCCGTCCCCTACACGCTCGAGCCCCGTCGTCCCGGAGACATCGCCGAATGCTGGGCCGACCCCTCCAAGGCGAAGCGCGAGCTGGGGTGGGCCGCCGGGCGCGACCTGCACACCATGTGCGCGGACGCCTGGCGCTGGCAATCCATGAACCCGGCAGGGTTTAACACATGTGGAAGAGAAACCGATTCCTGATGACGAACGAGGCCCGATTACCGGCTTCTGCTGGTGGTGTAGAGTGTGCCCAGGTCTTTCTTGTTGCGGGCGGCCTGATATTCATTCATGGCGTCGGGCATGGCGGCTTCGAGGTCTTGGATGCGCGCCGTCCCCCCGGGGTGGGTCGAGAGCCAACTGCCCAGCGCGGACTGCGGTTTGTCAGAGCCGAACTTCCGCCAAAACGCTAGGGCCGCCTGTGGGTTGTATCCCGCGCGCGCCATGAGGATTAGCCCGATCCGGTCGGCCTCCGTCTCGTTGCTGCGGCTGAAGGGGAGCATGACCCCCACGTCGGTGGTCAGCCCGTAGAGCGCGGCGATGCCCTCGCTCTTGGTGCCGCTCAGGATACCGTACATCCCCAGCGTCTGCAACTGCGCCCACGACATCCGCTCGCCGCCGTGACGGGCAATCGCGTGCGCGACCTCATGCGCGACCACACACGCCAGCTCTGCGTCGTTCGACAGGTAATCAAAGATGCCGGAGTACACCGCGACCTTCCCCCCTGGCAGGCAGAATGCGTTCGGCTCCGGGTTGTCCAGCACGACGAACTCCCACGTGTAACGGTCATAGCTCGCCGCGCCTCTCACCGCCTCGCCGACGCGCCGTAGTGCCTGATTGTGCGTCTGGTTTACGGAGGCCCTGAGTTTCTGCTTGTACTCCCCGTAAGCCTCCTCGCCGAGACCGATCTCGTAATCCTCGCTCGACAGCATCAGTTGCGTCCGTCCTGACACCGGTACCGTCCGGCAACCCGTCAGCGTGGCAACAACAACTATCGGCAACAGCATGACCATCTTTCGCTTCATTCCATTCCCCCTTTTCCGTTTCGTCAACAAGCATAGACAAAATCGCGGTTGAAGGCAAGCGCCTTTCGTATCTTGGGCATCTTGCATCTTGTGGGTGTAGAGGATTTTTTTGAGAAATGCGAAAATACTGGGGAGTGTGAAAAAAAAAGAAGGATATGGGTCGCCCCATATCCCCTCTTTTTCATGATGACGTGTCTTAGTATTCCCAGCCCTTGCGCATATAGGGCTTGAGGAGCGCATCGGCTTCCTTGTTCTTGAAGGTCTGCTTCTTGGTGTCCCACGTCAGCTTGCCTTCAACCTGCTGGGCGATGCACCCGACCAACATGCTTTCGAGCATGGGGACGGAGTGGTCAACGTCCGAGTAGCATTTGACCTCGCCCTTACAGGCGCTGACGAACTCCTGCTGCTGCCCGCCTTTGTTACGCGGAATCACTTCCGGAATATGGGCGAACGTCTCGGTCTTCTTGGTGGAGGTCATCTTCTCCTCACCCGTGAAGCCGATGTAGGAGTCCTCGCCGTAGTCGTTGGTGCTGACCAGCATACCCTTGTCGCCGACGATCAGGCAGCCCGTGCCGGGAACCTCACCCAAGGTCGCGGTGACCTGCGGCATGATATCGGCGGAGGGCTTGAGGTTGCCGTCGTACCAGAAGAGGTTGACGGCGGGCAACTTCTCACGGGCGGCATACACCAGCTTGACGATACTCTTGCTGGGGTACGTATCCTTGTTCTTGCCCTCGACCTCGATGCATTCCGCGCTCGTGACCGCGCCCAGCTTCAGGCCGCGGAAGGGCAGGTTCATCGTGTGGCAGGCCATGTCGCCGAAGGCACCGGTGCCGAAGTCGAAGAAGCCGCGCCATTTGAACTTGTGATAGGTGTCCTTCTTGAACGGGCGCATCGGCGCAGGGCCGATCCAGGCGTCCCAGTCCAGGTTGTCCGGGACGGGGTCCGAGCCTTCCACCGTGATGCCTTGCGGCCAGACGGGGCGGTTCGTCCAGACGTGCACCTCGGTCATGTTGCCGATGATGCCCGCGTTCAGGAGCTCCACGGTACGGCGCAGGCCGTTGCTGGAGCTACCCTGGTTGCCCATCTGCGTGGCGACGCCGTTGGCCTTGGCGAGCTGCTCGAAGTAGCGCGCCTCCCAGATGGTGCGCACGAGCGGCTTCTCGACATAGACGCTGCACCCCAACTTCAGGGCAGTGATTCCCGCAGCCCCGTGGACGTGGTCGGGCGTGGAGACGATCACGGCGTCCAGATTCTTGCCGCACGCGTCAAACATCTTACGGTAGTCGGAGAAGCCCTTGGCATCCGGGCAACGCTCCTTGACTTCAGCCAGCCCCTTCTCGACATCCCCGCGGTCCACGTCGCACAGCGCGACGATGTTCTCGCCCCAGTCGTACATGGGCTTCCAGTTGGAGTGTCCCTTGCCGCCGACGCCGACGACACCGATGTTGATTTTCTCGTTGGCCTTGCGGAGACGCGGCGAGACCTTTGCGATTCTCGGGAACGCCAGTTGCGCTTGGCTATTCAACGCGAGCGAGGCGGTCGCAAGCGCGGCCCCCTTAACGAAATCACGACGATTGAAGTGTGACATACTTTTTTCCTTTCTCAATTCTTATTTCCCCCACGGCTGACCCGGCAGCGGAGCCTGGTCGTCACCGTACTCCGGCATCGCCACGTCGCCGTTGGCGGTCGCGGCAGCCTCGAAGTCCTGCCACGTCGGCTTGCACACGAGGTTGTAGTACGGCGAATCCGTCTTCTCAAGGATATCCGACATACGGACGATCTGCCCGGTGTAGCACGAGATACGCCCGATGATCGCACTGGCGGTGGACAACGCCACGTTCTCGCCCTCGTTCATGATCGGGATCTCGCCCAGGATGCCGCGCAGCATGTTCTCATGCTCAATCTGATAGGGGTTGCCATCTTTCAGCTTGTACGTGTTTTCCCCGGCAACGTACACGTCGCCCTCCGGCGGCAAATCCGCGCCGCCGATCTTTTTCACTTTCGGGGTGATCTCGAAGTCCTGGCTGGTGATGAAGCGCTCGCTCACGTTCTGACTGGTCCCGCCGATTTGGCGGCACTGGCTGTGGATGTGGACGCCGTCGCCGTAGTCGAAGTCAATGCTGAAGAAGTCGTACTGGTTGCCGGAGACGCGGCGCGCGCGCCCGCCGAACCCGTTCGCCGAACGCGGGAAACGCCCGAGGAACCAGTTCGCCACGTCAATGTTGTGGACGTGCTGCTCGACGATGTGGTCGCCGCTCATCTCCGTCCAGTTCACCCAGTTGTTGCACAAGTACGCCGCGTTGCTCTGGCCGTCGCCGCGTTTCTTCACCCACGGTACCGTACCGTTCCAATAGACGTTGCCGCCGACGACCTTGCCGATCTTGCCCTGCTGCAACGCGAGTGCCGCCTGAAGGTAGTTCTTCTGATGGCGGCGCTGCGTGCCGGCCACGAGCGAGAGCTTCTTCTCCTTCGCGAGCTTCGCCGTCTCCAGGAACTGGCGGATGCCCGGGCCGTCCACGGCCACCGGCTTCTCGGCGAAGACGTGCTTGCCAGCCTTGATCGCCGCCTCAATCTGCGGCGGGCGGAACGCCGGGGGCGTCGCCGTCACGATGATCTCGATCTCGGGAATCGCCACGACCTCCTTGTAGCCGTTCGCGCCCCAGAACGCCTTGGCCTTGCCCTCGTTCTTCTTCGCCGCGTTTTTCGCGCGGTCCTCGAAGAAGTCGCACACCGCGATCAGCTCGATGTCGTGCCCCAGCTCCTTCGCGGCCTTGCGCAGGTCCTCGAACGCGCCATTGACGCGCCCGCCCGCGCCGATCATACCCACCTTGAACACACGCGCCGCGCCCTGTGCGCGCAACACCGTCGGCGCCGCCGCCATCATCGCCGCGAACACCGTCGAACCCTTGATGAACTCTCTGCGATTTTGCATCTTGTCTCTCTCCCTAGTTGTACGGGCAGGCAGAAAACTGCCCGCCCACGATTGTGAAATCACGCCATTGCCCACTGCTCTTTCAGCAGCCGCTGCATGTTCGCCAGCAACTGCTCCTTGTCCGCATCCTTCGGGAACCCGCCCTCCAGACTCACCGCACCCTGATAGCCGATGAGCTTGAGGCCCTTGAACCCAGCCACATAGTTGTCCGCATCGCCGTCCACGCCGGGAACCTGGCGTTTCCGGAGCGAGGCGATGTGGACGTGCTTCAGCATCTTGCCCGCGCCCACGAAAGGCCCGAAGAACTCCATCTCCTCCTGCTCCATGTGCCAGAAGTCACCCATGACCGCCGCGCCCATGCCGCCGATCTGCGCGTTGATGTCGCGCGCGATCACCGCGCCGTCCAGCACCTGCCGCAGGAACGGCGTCTCGCCGCGACGCAGCGGTTCCAGCACGATGCACGTGCCGTGCTTCAGCGCGTGCTCGGCCATGCGCTTACCCGTGTTCTCCACGAAATCCCTGCGCAGCGCCGACCCGGTCAGCCAGCCCTCCTCGTCCAGCTTGCCGCGCGCGGGACAGATGATCAGGCCCACGGACTTAAGCATCCCCAGCACCTCGATCTGCGGCAAAAAGTTCTCGACCTCCTTGTCGCGCTTCTCCTGCTCCGCATAGGCGAAGTTGCTCCCCCCGCATGCCGTCGCGACGAAGAGCTTGCGCCCCTCCATCGCCTTGCTGAGCTTCTCGCCCTCATTGAGCAGCCACCCGCCCGTCGGCGTCTCGAACGCCTGATAGCCGTGCTGTTCCAGGTAATCGAGTTTCTGCGCGATCTCCCCGCCGGGGATCGTCCCCCACTGGAGGCTCAGGTTCAACTGGGCTGGTTTCTCTGGGGGAGTCAGTTTGGGCATACCGTTATCTGCCGCGCCCTGCGCGGCCGCGCGTTGCGTGCCGCACACGGCAGCAACACCCGCAACCGCCGAAGCGGCTAAGAACTCGCGTCTTTTCATCTTAAGACCTTTCCTTCATTCGCGTCACGTTTTGTGAGGGTACCACATCCTGTCGTGCAACACCTTCCCCAAAATTAAAATATCATTAAAGCACGAAAACCGCCCGGATGTCAAGGGAAGGATGTTTTTATTTTCAGTATTCTTTTTTAGCACTTCGCAAGGAACGCACCTTCGGCTATGTTTGGAAAATAGGATTGAGAATAACAGACAGTTTCGGGTTGCGTCCCGGGGCGGTCTGAGGTAAACTGAAGGGAATTCGAATGATGAAAAACCAGGAAAGAGCGAGGAGTGGAATATTGTACGCCGTGCGTGCGGTAGTGGCGGCGGCGGTAGTGGCGGCGGTGGGGCTGGCCGCGGTTTCCCGCAGCGCGCGCGCGGAGGCGTGGACGCCCGGGGACCGGGACGCGTTCAACGCCGCCGTGGCGGCGCTGGGGGGGGAGGGCGGCACCCCTGAGAACTTCCGCCTCCTGTATGGGGGCCTTCGTGCCCGTAACCCCCAGATGGGGCTGTGGTTGGGGTTGATGTACCCCAAGCTCATCCCCCCGGACCTGAGGGGGGAGATCTACTCGACGAACGCGGCCCGCAGGGTGTCGCAGGCGCCCGGCGGCGGGCGGGGGGGGATGCCTGTGCCGTCGGGGGGGCGCCCGCTGGCGCTCGGCCCCCCGAACCTTACGGGGGGGGAGGTCGGGATGCAGGCCGCGTGGCTCCCGGGGTACCCGCTGCCGGGCGGCGCGCTGGACATGTTCGGCTCGACGAACCTGTCGGACCCGAAATGGGTCCACCTGGGCACGCAGGCCCTGACCCCCACGGAGCTCGCGGCGGGGGGGGCGGCGCTCGCCGCGGACCTGTCGGGCAGGGGGGCCGGCTGGGCGGGGAGGGGGTTCTTCTCCGCCGCCAACCTCGTGGACAGCGATGGCGACGGGTTGTCGGACGCATGGGAGATCCTCATCACGAAAAGCAACCCGAACGCGTTCTCGTCGGCCGGCGATTTGTTCTCCGACGGCTGGAAGGCCTCGCTCGGGTTAGACCCGAACGGCTACCTGAATCCCGGGGGCGACATCGACGGCGACGGGCTCACGGCGCTCGACGAGTACAGGTACTGCACGAACCCTTATGTGGCCGATACGGACGGCGACGGCGTGCCCGACGGGGTGGAAGTGGCGCAGGGATCCGCCCCGAACGACGCGGACGACAACGGGGACCCCGCGAACTGCGTGAGGCTCAGGCTGACCGTGGGCGACCCGAGCAGCAGCGAGTCCGAGCGCTGGGAGATGCACGTGACCGATGCGGCGACCGGGAAGATGGTCGTCCGCCACTGCGACACGTACTTCGGCACGCCCGGCTCCGCCGAGTACCCGCTGGTCAAGGGCAAGACGTACACGTTCGAGCTGAAGTGGATCGCCACCCTCCTCGGGAGCCAGCCCGACTATGACTGGTGCTGCCTCATCAACGACTCGGCCGCGGCCGGCATCCGCGAGGGGCTCCACGGCTCCGGGACGTTCATCGTGCAGGACCCCGACCATCTCCTGACCACCCTGACCGAGGGCAACGACGTGGACCTCACGCTCGGGCGCAAGGGGACGATCATCGTGCCGGCGGGGGGCGCGCTCTCCTTCACCTTCCTCACGCCCGGGGGGGACCCCGCCATCTACCCGCAAGACAACAACATCGCGTTCGGGCAGAACCAGTTCACCTACACGTCGGAAGCGGCGGGGAAGGTCCGCATCGTCCTGATCGCCCAGGTCCAGCCCGCGGTGGTGGTGGAGCTGGTCGCGCCGAAATGCCAGTTCAAGGTCGGGGACATCGGCGTCTCCGCCAAGGAGTGGCTGTTCCCGTCCTGGGGCGGGAGACCCGCCGGGTCGATCGGCGGCTGGTTGGCGGCCACCGTCGAGTTCACCGGCCTGCCCCAGCACAACGACGACTTCGGCAACAAGATGGCCGAGCTCTGGTACGACGGCACCCTCGTCGCCTCCAACAAGTACCAGGTCTTCTTCCCCAAGGACGCGACGAACCACCCTTACGCCTCCTCTATCGGATACATCAACGTGCCCAACTGGTTCTACTACTGGAAAGAGGGCGGTGTCTGCGGGATACCTCCCAGTTGTTTGTATGACCCGACCATTGTCCCGCCAGAAAAAGCGAAAGCGCACCTTACCTTCGGCGGCACAGGGTCTTATTTCGACCTTGGCGCATTAGCCGCCGGATCGAATTATCAGGTAACGCGTGATGCCCGCACGGACATGACCCTGCTCCCTGCGATCGCCTACCCGCCCCTCACGCTCGTGGGGACAGGGAAAGGTATCCAGTGCGTGGGGGAAATCGTCCTGCACGAGGGGCGTCATATTGACATCCGCAAAAAATTTGGGATACCCAATGCACCAGTTGATAAAGACGGGGACCAGATACCGGATGAACAAGAAATCACGGGATTCATGGGTGTGATGACCGCCACGAACACTCCGGACACATATCTGTTGGGGCTTGACGATTCTACCTACAAACAGACGGGCGATGTGGAAGTCCGATGCTATTTTGACATGACAAATCTGACGTTCTCGATTTTCCCTGAAAAGGACTGGGCGAACCCGGGATGCCAGCACAAGAACCAGTTCGGGCCAAAGGTAAACCCGTAAGGAGAGATGAGAATGAGAAAACGTAGTATCAGTTTAACTGTATTGTTGCTTGCCAACAATATCTTGGGGATGGATGACATCTCTCAATTGAACGGCATCGGATGGGTGTTGACGTGCGGTTGCGTTGAGTCCGTTTCCGTCACGCCAACGAACATGATTGTCAAGACGACTTCGCGGGAAGATATTGCACGGCAGTGGGAGATAGAACCCAATGCGGAGATTATCGCAGGGCTAGACAAGGAGACTGTTTTTGGGAAACGTCGCGGCTCTGTAACTCTCTCGCCCGTATCCTTTACGGACAAGCGGATGGGGTTCAGAATCAAAGACAAAACCTATAACTCTTTTGGGCCAGAGGACATTATTCAGGTCGCTTACATCGTCTTGGGCGACACCCCGGCGGAAATGGGGGAGGGTGATGTGGAAATGGTCATGGACCAAGAGGAGTGGGTTACCGTTGAGATGGCGAGAATACACGTGGAAATAGAGAAGTTAACTTATCCAGCACTAATGCTATTTAAAAGAGCAGAGGAAATCATGCGGGATCCAGAACGGATGGCTGAAGTATTAGAAGAACCACGGTTTACAAAATCGTGGAACGAATTAATCGAGAAAGGATTCATCAAGACGAATACGGTGGAGAAGAAAGGCGGGGCAACGGTTGGCGGGGCGAAGCCGCCCCCGGCGAGCCGCGAGCAGAAATTAGGAGATGGAAATGAGCAATCAGGGATTGAGGAAGAAGGGCAAACCAAACCTAACTGTGTTTGGCTTTATGCCGTCATCCTCCTCGGTCTCCTCGCCGGCCTCTATTTCATACGGAGGAAATCGAAAAACTAAAAGTCGGCAACTGAAAACTTCGGGTGCGGGTTTATCCTCACCCGGCTGGGCAAACCCGAGGTGTCAGCACAAAAACCAGTGGGGGCCGAAGGTAAACCCGTAAGGAGAGATGAGGATGAGAAAGAAGTATGCCACGATGATTGCTGCCGTCTCGATTGCTGGCAGTATGCTTGGGATAGACGCGGAGGAACTGTTGAAAATCCGCGCGGCGCTCACGAACAAAGCGTCCGGGGAATATGAGGCCCTGATTACGAAACATCAAGATTCCTATCAGGACATCAGGTCTCAGTTGAACGGGATTGAACGGCTGTTGATGTTTAGGTTTGTTGAGTCGGTTTCCGTCACGCCGACGAACATGAGTGTCAGAACGAGTCCTACAGAGGATATTGCGCAGCGGTGGGGGTTAGAACCCAATGCGGAGATTATCCCGGCGTTAGACCAGGAGACCGTTTTGGCGTCACTTCTCTCTGGGGGTGGGGTAACTCTCTCACCCGTATCCTTTAAGAACAAGCAGAAGGGGTTCAGAGTCAAAACGAATTCCCGCAATCGTGAAAGGAGAGATAATTTTTTATATCGCCTATATCGCCCTGGGCGACACCCCGGCGGAGATGGGGGAGGACGATGTGGAGATGGTCATG
>WRML01000043.1 GCA_009777165.1 Kiritimatiellota bacterium | reverse complement strand
GTGCCTGTTGGCGCGAGTCACCTTCGGCTTCTGCCGCCGCAAGTTCCAGCATCAGCCCGCTGTCCTCCAGCAGACGCAACAACGCATCGAACGGGCGCACGAACGCGCGTTGCGCGTTCGTCTTAGCGATGGTTTCTTTGGCGGCATTCTGGTCATCCCAGAAACCCGGCTTCACCGCTTCCTCCTCGAGCTGTGCCAATGCGAGCCGACGGCTCTCGATGTCGAGATACCTGCGCATCTCCTGAAGCCCATCGGTCAGCATCACCAACCGTTGGCTGATCTCATCAATCTCTCTCACACGATATCCTTTTGGGAAAAAAGATAGTATTGCAAATCCCCCCCCCTTCTGCAAGTGCGCTTTCACGAAGAAGGCTGAAATCAAAAACGCGGTGAAATCAAAAACTTCAATTTTCGTGTGGCGGTTCCGAAGGGAAACGTGTATGCTACTCCATTTTACAGGTTATAGGAAACGTTGACATGAGATTAATCGGGATTCCGTTCATTGCCGTGTTCTGTTGTGGCGTGTTGTGCGCGCAGGATGAAATTGATGATGACCTGCCGGAAGGGGGGGACGCGCCTGTCACACGGGCGGACTATACCCAGCTCTTGGAGAAATTCGTGTCGGAGGCCGGCGAGGAGCTGGTCATCCACACGGTACGGTGCAAGCACGTGAACGCGGAGACGCTGCGGCGGCTGGTCGAGAATTTCCTCTCGCCGGGGGGGACCGTGGCGTGCAGCGACGAGGACGACATTCTGGTCGTGTCCGACACGGAGACGCGCCTGGAGCAGATCAAGAAAATCATCGAGGACGCGGACCAGCCCGTGCCGCAGGTGCTGGTCGAGGCGCGTATCGTGGAGTTCGAGATCAGCGATGATTTCACCAAGGAGGTCGAGCTCGGGTTCGCAAACGTGGGGGACTCGGATTCGCTGCGGCGGATGTTCACAAGCCTCGTCCTGCCCGCCTCAGCCGCAATGGAGGGGACGGTCAAGGATACGGACGCGGCGGCGGGGGCCAGCTCCAGCGGGCGCATCTGGGCGTTCGGCGGGAACGACAGCTTCAAGATGTGGTCGCTCGTGCGTTACCTCCAAACGAAGAATTACGCGCGGCTGCTGGCCTCGCCGAACATCGTCATCCGCAGGGGGTCGGACGGTAACATCATCACGGGTGAGCAGGTGCCGATCCCGGCCGAGACCACGACGGGCAGCAGCATCAGTAAGTTCGTGGAGTACAGGGATATCGGCGTGAAGTTGATCGTGCGTCCGCTGATGGTGGTGGAGGACCGCATCCGCTTGCGCATCAACCCGGAGTTCTCCAGCATCACGCGCTACGACGTGGACAGCAAGGCCCCCTACTTTGCGCTGCGCTCCGCCTCGACGGAGCTGGAGACGCGCTCCGGCGACATGATTGTGCTGGGGGGTCTGTTGCGCAAGGAGGAACGCATCACGGAGACACGCGTCCCGTACCTCTCGAACATCCCGTTGCTCGGGTGGTTCTTCAGGGGGAAGGACACGCGCTCGGTCACCTCGCAACTGGTCATCTTCATGACGCCCTACCTGATCACCCCCGAGAACGCCGCCGTCCGCGACGCGACGCAGTCCGGCAAAATCCCCGACACCCTGCGCAACAAGATCATCGAAATCGAACGCCAGGTCAACGATGTGGATGCGCAACCGTGGAAAGACCTCAAACAGGACAATGCGAAATGAACGCCCACTGTCAAACGGTAAGGCCCGCAGGGGATCTAAGGGACGAAAGGGCATCGCCTAGGTCCCCTGTGTCCCCGAGGTCTCCTGCGTTGTTGGTTGCCGGGCTTTCAGCCCTCATGCTCGCGCTCCTCACCGGCTGCGCGAAAAAAGAGGAAAGCCAGCGGCAGGTGTCGGACCGCCTGTTCATCGTGAAGCGGGGCGACTTCCCGGTCGTCTTCCGCGTGGACGGCCAACTGGACGCGATCCGCAATCACCAATTGGCGTTCCGGGGAAAGCGGGGCAGCCGGGAGCTCAAACTGACCTACGTGCTGCCCGAGCATTCCATCGTCTCGTCCAACGACCTCGTCTTCCAAATCTCGGACGAGTTCTTCAAACGTCAGGAGACGGACTTGCTGCGTCAGATTCAGACGGCGGAGCAGCGTTTCGAGATGGCGCAGCAGGACATCGAGATGATCCGCGCCGACAACATCAATGACCTGAAAACGTCGCTCGACACGCTGAGGACCGCGATTGACGCCTTGCGGCGGTACGAGAACGAGGATGCGCCCAAACACAAAAAAGAGCTTCAGCAAAGCATCCAGACCAAAGTCACGGCAAACGACAAGGCAGAGACTGACTTGCAGGACGCGCGCACGGCACTGCTGGACGCGCGCTCGAAGGATGAGAAGGTCCAACAGGACGCGGAACGGAAGGTGGCGACTGCGGAGACGACCCAGCAGACCGCACAACAGGCGGTCGAGACAGCGTTTTACGAGTTGCGCATTTTTAAGCGCTATGACCATTCGCAGAAAATCACGACATTGCGCGACACGGTCAAGCGCAACACCATCGCCGTCCAGCGTGGCATCGTGAACAACGAGAACCGTCTGCGGAAGAACGAGATTGAGCTCAGCAATTCGCGCGCATTACTCGACAATTACAGGAACGAGCTCAAGGAGGTGCGCGAGGACATGGCGCGACTGGATATCCGCGCCCCGGTCGCTGGCACGCTGTTCTACGGCAACCCGGACGGCACCCAACGTTTCCGTGGCGGGATGCAGACGGAGGAGTTGCGCGAGGGCGCGGAGGTCTATATCGGGCAAGTGATGGGGTTCATCCCGGACGTCTCGAAATTCATGGTGACCGCCAGCATCCCGGAGGAGTTCCGTTCGCGTGTCCAGTCCGGCCTGAAGGTGCATATCAAGGCGAAGGCAATCCCGGACCTGGCGCTGAACGGGGAGATCGCGAACATCGCCGCCGCCGCCACGCCGATCATCGCGTGGGACCAGCGCAGCCCGAAAGTCTATATGACGAAAATCTCCACCGACAGCGCGGACGAGCGGCTGATCCCGGGTATGACCGTGCAAGTCGAGATTGTCGTCGAGACCGTCACGGATGTCCTTTTCGTCCCGGTCGAGGCGGTGTACAACCGCGAGGGCAAGGCGTTCGTCAAAGTCTCGAACGGCATGAACGTCGAGGAGCGCGGCGTGACGACCGGCCGCTTCTCCGCCGACTACATCGAAATCACCGAAGGGCTCGCGGACGGCGAGACCGTGCTGCTCGTGAGGGTATCGTCATGATGTTTTTGCGAACGCCATCGAACGCCATCGACCATCCTCGACTGCCCTCGACTGTTCTCGTCTGCCGTCGATGGCCTTCGACGACCTTCGAAACCTCGCCACTCGAAACGCCCCATGATTGAACTGATCAACTTGTCGAAGCAGTACACCGCGGGCGGGGTCGTGATTGACGCGCTGCGCCAGACGACGCTGACCATCCCGGAGGGGGCGTTCCTGACCGTGATGGGGCCCTCGGGGTCGGGCAAGTCTACCATGCTCAACCTCTTCGGCCTGCTCATCCAGCCCACGACGGGGACATACAAGATCAACGGCCGGGCCGTCTCGTCCCTCTCCGACAACGCCACCTCGCGCATCCGCAACCAGACGATCGGCATGATCTTCCAGTCGTTCAACCTGCTCGCGCACCTGACGATCCTGGAGAACGTCTGCCTCCCGATGCAGTACGCGCGGATCCGGCGAAGCGAGATGCGCCGCCGCGCCAAGGCCCTCCTCGACCGCCTCGGGCTGGAGGGCCGCTACGGCTCGCGCCCGACCCAGCTCTCCGGCGGCCAGTGCCAGCGCGTCGCCATCGCGCGCGCGCTCGCCAACAACCCCCCCGTCCTCCTCGCCGACGAGCCGACCGGGAACCTCGACGAGAAGACCGGCATCGAAGTCATGAATATCTTCACCGAGCTCAACCGCGACGGCAAGACCATCATCCTCGTCACGCACAACCCCTCCTACGAACGTTACGCCTCCCACCGCATCAACATCCACGACGGGACGGTCACGCTGACATGAGGGGGAAGAGAAGGGGTTAAGGGGTCAAGGGGTTAAGGGGTTAAGAAGTTAAGGGATTAAGGGAGAGGACAAAGGTACAGATTATGAGAGAGCATGAACCATTGAGAGTATTCGTCTCTGAACCCCTCAACCCCTTGTCCCCTCAACCCCTGAACCCCTTAACCCCTCAAAGGTATATTATGCGAGAACATGAGCGATTGAGAGCATTTGAGCTGGCAGATCAGGTAGCCCTGAGGATTTATAAGATTACGAGCGTATTCCCGCAGAGCGAAGTTTACGGACTCTCATCACAAATGAGGCGGGCCGCCCTTTCCATCCCATCGAACATTGTCGAGGGATGCGCACGGTCAACGCAACAAGAGTATCGCCGTTTCCTTGACATCGCATTCGGATCCCTGAAAGAACTCACCTACCAGTTTTCGTTGGCATTGCGACTGGACTACATTCAACCCGCGCACATCACCAACACACAAGACCTTCTGGCCGAAACCGAAAAAGTCCTTAGCGCACTGATCCGATCACTCCAGCAGACCGCCCCCTCCTCCCCCTCCTCCCCCCCCTCCATCCCCTCATCCCCTTAACCCCTTGTCCCCTTGACCCCTGAACCCCTGAACCCCTTAATCCCTTAACCCCTATCCTCCATGTCCCTCTTTGAAACCATCCTCACCGTTTACGCCAGCCTGACGCGCCACTTCATCCGCGCGTTTCTCGCCATGCTCGGCATCGTGCTGGGTATCGCCGCCGTGGTCGCCATGCTCGCCATCAGCGAGGGCGGCAAGCGCGGCGTCATTGACCAGATCAAGGCGCAGGGCATTGACAACATCATCGTGCGCAGCGTCGAGCCCACGACCGCGAACGCGTCCGCAACCGCGACGCGCGGCATCAAGATGTTCGGCCTGACCAAGGCCGACTTCGAGCACATCGAGAACACCTTCGCCAACGTCGCCAAACTTGTCCCCATCCGCGAGATCTCGACGGAGATTTACGCCGGGCAGGTCAAGACCGACATCACCCCCATCGCCACCACCGCCGAGCTCTTCGACCTCATCAGCTGCACCATCATGGACAGCCGCACCAAGCCCTTCCGTGACGCCAACGAGGGACTCATGATGCCCACCTGTTACGCCGGCATTGATGCCGCCATCAAGCTCTTCGGCCACCGCGAGCCGCTGGGCAAGACCATCGAGATCGGCGGCACCTCGTTCACTGTCACCGGTCTCGTCGAGGGGCTCAACCAGGTCCGCATCGGCGGCCAGTACAACATCAACAACGCCATCTACATCCCCCTCGCCATGGCGGACACAATTTGGGGCAACACCGTCCGCGCCCGCCGCGGCACCGCCGCCAGCGCAACGGAGTTTGACATCTTCTATCTGAAGGTGAAAGACCTTGCCGGATTGTCCGACACCGTAGACCGCCTCAAGAACTACCTCGCCACCAGCCATGCGGAGAACGACTACGAATTTCAAGTGCCCTACGAGCTCATGCACGCCGCCGAGAAGACCCAGCGTATCTTCACGCTCGTGATGACCTCAATTGCCGCGATCTCTCTGCTCGTCGGCGGCATCGGGATCATGAACATCATGTTGGCGAACATTTTCGAGCGCACCCGCGAGATCGGTATCCGCCGTGCGCTCGGCGCGACCAAGCGCGACATCCTCGTGCAGTTCCTCGCCGAGTCCATGGTGCTGACGTTCATCGGCGGCGCGTTGGGGGCGGGGCTGGGCATCGTGACCGCGCACAGTGCCGAATGGGTCGCCCGCATGAACGGCGACATGACGATCCAGGCCGTCGTCACTTCCGAGTCCATCATCATCTCGCTGATTGTCGCCGTCGTCACAGGCATCACGTTCGGCACCTACCCCGCATGGAAGGCCGCCAACCTCGACCCCCTCCTCGCCTTGCGGCACGAGTGAGGAAGGCCATCTCCTAATCGCGATAAGCCTTAATTCGGCGCTGTTCGCTTTCCCGGCCGGTACGTCGCGCAGGACTCGGGGGTCTCGTGCAGGTGCACGGCGAGGACGTTGACGTGCGCCGCCAACTCGTGAAAGAAGAACCGCGCGAGGTTCTCGGCTGTCGTACGGAAGGGGAACGCCACGCGGCGCATCGCGTGCCGGGCGATGGTCTCGGCGATGTCGCGCTCGACAGCACTGGACTCGTCGTACAGGAACGCATGGTCGAAACGCTCCAGAATGACCTCGCGCAGGATGTTCTTGAGGTCTTTGAAATCCATCACCATGTCGCCGTCGCCCGTGCGTTCCGCAACCTCGGCCACAAGACGGTAGGTATGCCCGTGCAGGTTCCTGCAGTGCCCCGCATGGTTCGTCAACACATGGGCGGCATCGAAGTGACATTCTTTTGATACACTCAACATTGTTTCTCCTTAGATCTTGAACTTCCCGCGTGACAACACCAGCGGGAACTGCCATGTCTTCATTTCGCCGTGTGCGCTCAGACGGTCAATCCGGTAAGGGTCTTCGATGCGCCGTATGCCTTTGTCGCAGGTGAACGCGCAGGCGAACCCCAACCGTTTCAGCACCTCGACATCGCGCGGGGTGTATTGCCCAAAGGGATACACGAACGACGTGCAGGGTTTCCCCGTCACCTGCTCAATCCACGCCTTCCCTTCCCGAATCTCACGCTCTGCCGTCGCGTCGTCCACGTCTGGCAACTTCACGTGGTTCATCGTATGCCCCCCGAACTCGACCAGCCCGCTGTCGGACATCTCCCGGATCTGCGTGTCCGTCAGCATTGGTTTCCCGGGATACTCTCGCTGCCGGGCAGGGAAAATGGTCGCCTTCGCCTGATACGTTCTCAGCAATGGAAACAGGTTGGCATAGTTGTCCTCATAACCGTCGTCGAAAGTCAGGCAGACATGACGCGCGACAGGCGGGAACGTCAACAACTCCGTTGCCGTCACAAACGTGTATCCGTGCTCCTTCAGATAGCGCAACTGAAACGCAAGCAACGCCGGGCTCACGTTGAGCCCGGCTCGCATCCCCTGCCACGGCTCGACATCCGTGGCGTGATACATGAGCACGCGTGGCAGGTTCGGATCCTTGGGAAACCGGAACGGAAAATAATACCGCAACGACAGCCCGACCAAGGCGGCAAACAACACAACCGTAATCAGTATGTACAGCAGTCCCATGTTACAACACGTTCATTCCTGTTAAGCCTGTCTCCCCAAAACTGTCCGTTTCGCTTACCTCTCCGTGACGCGCTCAATGCTCGCCCCGAGGCGGCACAACTCATGCTCGACGGCCTCATACCCCCTGTCAATACTGCCGGCGTTGAGGATCTCCGTCTCCCCCCTCGCGCTCAGCGCGGCAATCAGCAGCGCCATGCCCGCACGGATGTCGGGGCTGGCGACGCGCGAACCGTGCAAGGGAGTCGGGCCCGTGACCACGATGCGGTGCGGGTCGCACGGCACCAGCCGGGCCCCCATGCCAAGAAGGTAGTCCACGAAATACATCCGGCTCTCAAACATTTTCTCGAAGAACAACGTCGTGCCGCGCGTCTGCGTCGCCAGGACAATCAGCGCGCTCATCAGGTCTGACGGCAGCATGGGCCAGGGGCCGTCCTCAATCTTGGGGATCGCGTCGCCGAAGTCATACTCCGTCTTCAGCTTCTGGCGAGGGGGGAGGCGCAGGGTCTTCGCCGCCGTGTCGAAGTGGTACTTCACGCCGAAACGCCGGAACGGCTTGATGAGCACGTTGAGGTCGGCCACCTCGACATCCTCGATGGTCAGGTCCCCCCCCGTGATGAGTGCGGCGACCATGTAGCTGCCCGTGTCAATGTAGTCGGGCCCCACCCGCTGTTCCGTACCGCGGAGTTCCTGAACCCCCTCGATCGTGAGGCGGTTGGTGCCGATGCCGCTGATGCTGCCGCCCATGGCGTTGATCATCGCGCAGAGGTTCTGGACGTGCGGCTCACACGCACTGTTGTAGAGGACGGTCGTGCCTTTCGCCAGTGCCGCCGCCATCACGATGTTTTCCGTCGCGGTGACGCTCGCCTCGTCGAGCAGGAGGTGCGCGCCTTCCAGCCCCTTTGCCGCGTTGAACACGTACGCGCTGCTAGAGGTGACTGCCGCGCCGAGCTGACGGAGCCCGTCGAGGTGCGTGTCAATCCGGCGCCTCCCGATGACATCTCCCCCAGGGGGGTACAGCTTCGCCTTGCCACACCGCGCCAGCAGGGGCCCCGCAAAGAGGATGGACGAGCGTACCTTCCCACACAGCTCGCGGCTCAGGTGGGTGGATCGGATTTTTTTCGCATGGAGGGTAACCTCGCGCTTCTCCTGGTTGAGCCTGACCTCCACGCCCATGTCGGACAACAAGTCGAGCATGGTGCGCACGTCCGCGATGAGCGGCAGGTTGCGCAGCGTGACAGGCTCGGACGTCAACAACGACGCCGCCAGCATGGGCAACGCAGCGTTTTTGTTTCCCGGTGTGCGGTGGACGCCACCGATCGGCTTCTTGCCCTGAATGATAAACTTCGACATGAAGATTCCCTGCAAATGGTGATTGATTTAGAATAGCAAAATCCACGGCCCATTCAATCCAAATCACGCGCGAAAGCGGAAAAAAATTTATCCAGAATTCCTCAAAAGTTGAATTGACATCCGCGCGAGATTACAGTATTCTTATTGCCACTTTTTCAATTTGGGGGATTAGCTCAGTTGGTTAGAGCACTTGCTTGACATGCAAGGGGTCGGTGGTTCGAGTCCACTATCTCCCACCATCGTGGAATATGTAATAGATTCTTGATGTAAGATGTTGATAAGGTTGCCTTTATGACGGTTCGAGAAGTGAAGGTTTGACCATTCGCAACACTCGAACCGCCCGAAAATTGATTCCAAAAACAGGGCTTTTTTTGATGAATCGGCGGCGTTGTAGATGGATAATGGCTCTTTTAGTATCTCTATCGTTTGTTCCAGAACTCTTTGAAAGTGGTTCAAGTCCATGATGCCCGATTGATAAATTTCTTGCTGGATGCTTATTTGTTGGCTGATTATCGCGGATTGCGTTTTATAGGTTGCGTTGTCAAGGGTCTCGGATAACCAGCCGTCCGTTAGTTTGTCTTGCTTCCGCTGTAGCGCGGCTATTTCGCGTTGTGCGGCGTTCCGTGTGTCGCGCCCTGTATCTATGTCGTTTCTCAGGAAGTCCACGGCAAGCGTCCTTAGATGACTTAGCGGCCGAATGAGCATTGTCTCGGATTCGGATAGGATGCGTTGGATTTCCTTTTCAACTTTCATTCCTGAAATTTTTACGCATTTGCTTGAGCAGAAGTAATGGGCGTATTTTTTACCGCCTCGTCCTGTCACCATGCCGCCCGTCAGCATCCGTCCGCAAACTTTGCAGTATATCAGTCCGCGCAGGGGCAAGCCTGTGTTTATCTTTTGGATTATCATGTGCTTTTGTTTGATTACGTTTTGCACTTGATAAAACGTTTGTTCGGATATGATTCCGTTGAACTTAGCTTTGACTTCTAAAAAACTAGTGTTTTTTGTTTTGATGATTCCGCAATAAATCGGGTTGCGTAGCATTTTGTATAAAACGCTTTTTTGCAGTTTGCAGGGCAAGTATTTTTTGAAGTGTTCAATCGCCTCGGTTGTGCCGATGGAGCGGGATGCGATTTGCTCGAATAGATTTTTGATGTGCGGCGCGGTTTTGGGGTCGGGCTTGAGGGTGGCGTTCGGCGCATTGAGGAATCCGGTCGGGGCTTTGTGCGTCCACCCGCCGAGTGCGCTGGTCGCTTGCAGTCCGCGTGTCACGCGCTTTGCGCGTTGCTTGTTGTCCAGTTGGGCAACAGCTAAAAGGATGGTTGAGACGAGCTCGCCGCTTTCGCTGGCTTCGATGGATTCGGTTGCGCTTTCCAAGTGGATGCCGAGCGCGGATAGCTGGGCTTGGATTTGCAGTCCGTCGAGGGTGTTTCTGGATAGGCGGTCGAGTTTCCAGACAACGAATTTCTGCGGTTTTTTTTCTTTGCAGAATTTGAGGGCGGCTTGCAGTTGGGGGCGGTCGGTTGTCTTTGCTGATTCCCCTGCTTCTCGGAAGATGGCGGCGACGGCGTAGCCCTTGCGCTTGCAGTAGGCGGCGCAGTCCATCTCCTGCGTGTCAAGGGATGTCCCTTGCACCTGCTCGGCACTGGACACGCGGGTGTAGATGATGGCGGCTGGGGTCATTGTACAAGCGTTGTAGTTTCTTTCTTTTTCTCTTTTGTTGTTCCGTTGCATATTTTGCAAGTGACCCAAACTTCTTTCCCGGCGATTGTCGCGCGCGTTTTCCCGCGTGTAGAGGGGTTTCTTCGTTCATTCCCTCGGCAATTATAGCAGTCGTATTCTGCGATTTCTTCAACATTTATTTTTCCGCCGTTATTCAGGTAGTTTTTTATGTCAATGCTGGTCGGCGTTTTGGATGTCTGAAGTTTGTTTGTAGTAATTGAGCCGTCTTCCTGCGTGTACATTGTTTTTCGGATAACGCCTGAAATCCTATCGGCTTCCGTTTTCGGGAGTGATGCGAAAGATATATCTTTCGCGTGTGCGCAAAGTGAGATTGTGATTGCGGTTATTGCTAGTGACGCAAGTTTTTTCATGGTGTGTGTCCTTTCATTTTATGCCTAGTTGACGGAAAATCGGCGGGAAGGCGTTTATTGCGTTGACGAGTTCTAGCGTTGACCGCTTGTATGCGTTTGCCTGTGCATTCGCGGATTGCAGGAGGCATGTGTCAATCTTGCTGATTGAACT
>WRML01000042.1 GCA_009777165.1 Kiritimatiellota bacterium | reverse complement strand
AGCAGCCCCAGCAGTACCCCGATGATGGTCCCCCCCGCAAGGATCGGCATCGTGAGCGTCAACGACGGCAGTACCCCCTCGCGCAACACCTCCGCAACAGGCCGCATGTGCTCGGTGGAGGCCCCTAGGTCGCCCTTCCGGAGCGAATCGCAATAGTTGACGAACTGCGAATCGAAGAACCCTGCATTCCGCTTCTCCAGTTTCAGCGCAGGGGTGGGGGGGGTGCCGATGTCCATCCCGACCGCCTTCCACCCCCCCCCGACCGTGAATGCCACTGGGGGGGGCCCTTTGACACGCCTCTCATCCGTCTCGCCCGTCTCGATGTTCTGGAGGTGCAGCACGACCTGCCCCGCGTTGATACGGTAGCCCCCCTCCGGGAGGGCGTAGGATAGCGGGCCCGCCCCCCCCCCCTCAAGGGCTCGCGAGACCCCCGTCCCCCCCCCCAACGCGCGGATGGGGGTCCACCGCCCGAAGAGCAGGGGCTTATCGTAACCGAACCGCGCGTCGAACCCTGCCAACGCCTCCGCCGTCGCGTTCTTGCCCAACACGGTTTCGGCCGGGGACCCCCCGACCACATGAAACAGCAGGAACGTCAGGACAAGCACCCCGGCGGTCGTGGGCACGATTTCAAAAATACGGCGCCAAACGTAACGTTTCATAAATCCATCATATTAACGCAATCGGGGTGGCCTTGGCAAGGGGAAACCCACCCCCTCGCGCCCCCTCGTCAACCCACCCCCCCGTCGCCATCCCCGTCCTGTCAACCCCACAAACGGTTTTTACCATTCTCCGCGCATGTCGCATACTCCGCGTTGGTCTTGCTGCAACCCGTATCTTTGCTGGCCTCCATCTCATCACCGACCACTCACAAAAGCGAGCCAGAGCGGGATGGTGATGAGGCAGAGCAGGTGGGTGAGAAAAATTGTGGAGGCGGAGAAGTCGGCATCGCTTTTGTAGGCCTCCGCAAGCGTGACGCTCACCATCGCCACGGGCATCGTGGCGATGAGGATCAACACGCGGCGGGTCTCCATCCCCAACGGCAGCAGAAGCAGAAACGCGATACAGACCGCAGGGGTCACGACAAGGCGCAACAGGCTCGTCCCGAGGATGAGCGGGGAGAACAGGCGCTGGGGCTGAATCATCGCGATCCGCACACCGCAGATGAGTGCGGAGGCAGGGATGGTCGCTGCGCCAGCCATGCGGCAGGTGGTCAGGATGTTCTTGAAAAATTCATCGGTCAATGTTTCGTCGGCGGGGACGTAGCGGGTACGGATAGCGAGCAGTGCAAACGAGGTCAACAGCGCAATCATCGGCAGGCTCATGATCTGCCGGAAAAACCCGCGTCCGAATTTCTGCCCGGTGATGGACTTGACGCCCAGTGTCCAGACGCACAGTTCCGACCCCAACGCGGAGAGGACAATCAGCGCAACAGCCTTCTCGCCCCACAACGAGGTCGCCATGAGGATCGGGAGGAACGAGTAGTTGTTCATCATGCTCACGAAATGGTAGCAGCGTCTCGTGCTTTCGGGGTGGCGTTTGAGCAGGGGGAGGGTGAGGAAGCCGATGACCCATCCCGTGACGAGAATGAGGATTGTCCCGGCGGGCATCACCCAGTTTTGGAGTAGGGTCTCCCAGGTGAAGTTGTCGAGGAGCTTACTGACGATGAGGCACGGGTAGAACACGTTCAGCATCACCAGCGACAACTGGCGGTTGAACGCGGCATCCAGCCATTTCATCCGGCACAGCACATACCCTGCCAAGGAGAGCAGGATCAGCGGGAGCATTTTGAGGAGGAGAATCAACATACGTTTATAGCTCTACGTAGCCCTGAAAGGGCGGCCGGCACTAGCGGCTCGCGGGGACGCTCGCCCTCCATTTGTTACCGGGCTTGCAGCCCTAACGGAGTGCGGACATTCCTGTCCGCATTGTTGATTGTCTCCCCTTGCGGACAAGAATTCCCCTGAAGGGGCGCATATAGTCCGCACTCCGTTCGCGATTCGGCTTTCTGCCTGTCTATCGGGATATGCTTTCATACGTCAACGGCGCAACTCGCGCATGAGAAAGGCGGCGATGTAGTTTTTTACGTCATCCTTCAGGGTGTCGCCAAATGAAAATTCCGTGTTACCTGTTGTGATGGTGATGTTATTTTTCGGCGGACCGTCCTCGCCTGAAGATAGATTCCCTTTCTTGATTGCAAGAACCGAATGACGGTTGTATGTGAATTTCCGCTTCCACCCCATCACCCCTATGCCGACAAAGACCGTTCCTTCCCCACAGTCCAGATGGATTGTCCATTTCCCGAAAAGCACGAAAAGTATAGACGAGACGAGAAAGATTGTCCCGAGAAGGAACGGAATGCCAAAAAGAGAGCTCCCCAAATCAAACTCCCCTTTGGAAAACTGCGTCCCATAGATTCCGCCTGACCAGACTGCTGTGAACGGAATCATGAAGGCGAGCAGACCAAAGGGAATACGGCGGTAGGACAGCGTCACGCTGTTACCCCTCATCATGTCATGCTCAATCTTTATACCTTTGGGTGGTGGCTGTCGCAGGATAGCGGTGGCGTTCGGCACGTTGCACAATGTGACGAATGACCCCATTACACCACACTTGCGGCATAGCGCAATGTCGGTCGAGACGTTGATGTCCTCCATCGGGATCAGGCATGAGCATGACGGGCAATGAAATTGGTTCGGCACAATTACTCCTTTTTCAACGGCAGGGGATTCATCAGACACCTTTCAAAATGTCGGCGGGTTTTGCCTCCATTTTCGAGAAGGCGAAGAGTTTTTTACCCAAGTCCTTGAGCGACGCGCCGATGTGGTAAACCGTGTCGTCAACGATTAAAAAACGGTCGTGAAACCTGTTGGATTGCGCGATGGCGACGGCGCCATAACCCCAAAGGGGTTTTACATCATAGCTCGGGGTTGCACGTATTCGTGCTACCCCGAGTAAACGTGAGCAATAATTTCCAACCCAAACGGGGTTACATAAACGCGGGATAAGGGTGATAGGATTGTATTGGCAAAAACGTAATGTACAACCCCGTTGAGGTTGAATATTTTTCTTTAACGTCTTCCCAGAGTAGCGTGAATACACGCAACTCTGGTCTTTGATATGAAACCCCTTTGGGGTTGCGGACGTGCGCACATTGTCCTTGAGCACACGGTTTACCCATTGACGGAACAGCGTCCCCTGCCTTGACTTCACGCGGTACCCCACGGAACTAATCACATCGAGGTTGTAGGCAACAATGATTGCTGTCTGCGTGGCACCTTTCAGTGCCCCGTGCTGAGTGATATGTGCAAAATTTGCACATACCACAGTACATTCCAGAATGGAATATATTAGGGCGAAGCCCTTGCACATACTAGCGTAGGGCAACGCCCTACGTAACGGGATACGAAAAAGTTTCAAGGCTGTAAGCCTTGCACATAGGTATGTCCCAAAATGTACAAAGCTTACAGCCTTGGTTTTATGGCGAACTAGATACATAGGGCGTTGCCCGCTAATGCTTACCGGGCTTGCAGCCCTTGGGTATCGGATATTCATTGTTCAACCTCGTTTAAATCCAACTCAATTATTTTGAGGCTCTGGCAGACGGCACGAATCCAATCGGTGTCAGCAGCGTTTATTTCTGCCTCGTTGCCGTCATAGAAATGGATGTATCCGCCCAAAGACGTTTTTTTGCATTGCCACTCAAACACTGCTCTCTTGGCATTACTCATAAGAAGCTTATCCATTTCATCGTCGAACACAAACTCTGCATTTCCATCTTGCACGACTCGCAGCAGTTTAGAGAATACAGCACATTGAATATACCAGTTAACCTCAGGTGGCGACATCGCCCAATTAAATGGTGTAGAAGCGGTTCGATAACATTCGTATCGTAACCTCGGCAGAGTGGATATTGAATCCCGCAACTGAATGTTTGGCATAAGTTTAGTCATCACGAGCATATCGCTATAATCTTGCGGGAGCGAGATAATGACTCCTTTTGTCTCGCCTTTTGTTTCGTACCTATAATACCTGACTGTGCTTTCTTCGGAGAAAGTGTCGTTGTCGATGTGGAATTCCGAGGGAAGCGACAATTCCATTTTCCCGAAATGATGTTGAGCCCAAGTGGCAGGTACCGGCACATACGGCATTTGGCGGCTCTCAAATGGTACAGGCTTAAGTTCATGACGATACCGCATATAAACGTACATCAGATGAAGCCGATAGTGAAACGCTACCCTGATTATCGTGGTGATCACGCAAGCGATTAGAACAACATAAAATACCTTTTTTTTGTTCCACATATTATAATCCTGTCAAATCCTGTTAATCCTGTCTAAAAAATAGTCGCTTAAAAGAACAAATCGCGTTCGCCGTTGCAGATGCGGTCGTAATGCTCTTTCACCGTGGGGTGGAATTTCGGGAGGTGCCGCTCGATTTCCGCAAGCTCGCGGTTGATCACGGGCTCGCACAACGCCTTGGTCGCGGGGGAGGCGAAATCGTCGAGCCATTCGCGGAACGTGAGCACGGCGTTGATTTTGCAGAACTTGCCCTCCTTGCCCGTCTTGAGCGCGTCCATAATGCACCCCCCCGTGCGTCCGCAGCGGTAGCCTGCCGTGCAGAATGAGGTGATGATGCCGCATTGCGCGAGATAGGCGATCACCTGCTCCAACGTGCGGGTGTCGGAGAGGACAAACTGCTGGCGGTCTTTCTCCTGATGCTGCTCGCTCGCGAAATCGCTGTAGCCCTTGATGGCAATGTTGCTGCTGGCGTCCAGTTGCGTGATGCCGTAGCCGACACACGCGTTGCGCGACTCGGGGTTTTCGCGGCAGGTCACGATAATCCCCGTGTACGGCACGGACAGGCGCGAGATGAGGACGATGCGCCGGAACGTCGCGTCGTCAATCAGGTAGGGCGAGGTGGTCGGGACATCCGTGCCGCTCGCGGGCTCGAGCCTCGGCACGGAAAGCGTGTGCGGTCCGATGCCGAAACGCCGCTCCAAATCGCGGGCATGGCAGATGGTCGCTACGAGCTCAAACTGCCAGTCGTACAGCCCGTACAGTACACCCAGCCCGACATCATCTACGCCCGCCTCCAGCGCACGGTGGAACGCGGTGACGCGCCAGTCGTAATTGCCCTTCACGGTGTCCGCCGGATGCAGACGCGCATAGGTCTCGCGATGGTAGGTCTCTTGGAACACCTGAAACGTCCCGATGCCGACCTGCTTCAGCACACGCAGATCCTCGATCGGCAACGGCGCGGCGTTGACGTTGACGCGCCGGATGCCGACGGTCGTGCCTCTGGGCGATTTCACCTGATGCGCGTATGCCGTTCGGATGGTCTCGGCGATGTACTCGGTCGAGGTGTCGGGGTGTTCGCCGTAAACCGCGATGAGTCGCTTATGCCCGATGGTGCCAGCCAGCACGTCAATCTCCTGCCGCACCTCGTCCATGGTGAGGATGCGGCGTTTCTGCTCCGCGTTCCCTGCCCGGAACCCGCAGTACGCGCAACGGTTGACGCAGGGGTTGCTCATGTAGAGCGGCGCGAACGTGACGATGCGGTTGTCATAGACGGACTTCTTGATTGCCAGCGCGGTGTCCGCCATCTCCTGAAGCAGGGCGGGGTCGGTGACCTGGATGAGCGCGGCGGTCTCTTCGGGGAGGAGCGTCTCGATCGCGCGGGACTTCGCGAGGATGTCGCGGACACGCGCGGCATCGTTCGCCGGAGCGTTCCGCGCGTTTTCGAGTGCGGCGAAGATGGCGGTCTCGTCAATGAAATGCGGTCCGTCCGACAGGTAGCGGTCAATCTGATCCTGAACGATAAACCGCTTACGGTAATCCGCCGCGCTTTCAAAGCGGCGGATTGCGCACGATGCGCAATCTGTATGGTCATTTCCCTTCATTTTGTCACAATCATTCTGTTTGAATAATCGTAAAATTATGGAGCGAATCGGGCAGGAAAGCAAGTACAAAACGTGCCGCACAAGACTTATAGCGAAAACACCGTTTTTCTACCGAGAAGACAGTTGACGAACGGGATGTAAGAATGGAACACTATAAATGTGATTTAACTATAGTAATTTAACTTGACGTTGTTACATTTAGCCCTTTCAGCCCTCGCGGCTCACGGGGACGCTCGCCCTCCATTTGCACGAGGGCTTTCAGCCCTGTTGCCGAATGTAACAACGTCAAGTTAAAACACTATATAGTAGTGAGGACGAACGTCCTGCGAACTTTCAGGGGACGTCGGAGACCTAGGGGACGCAGGGAGGGGTACCACTTCTGATATTCCCCTCCCCCTCTGTCTCCTAGGTCCCCTACGTCCCTTTAATCCCCTCTCGCATGTGCGAGGTCCGTAAAGGCTGAAAGCCTTGCGGATATATTGTACGAATGCACACGAACGGTTTTATTTGCGTCCGTTCGTGTTATTCGATGACCCTACACACGCGACTTGGGCGGCCCCAAACGTCAACTATTTCGTTGAGCACGCTACGAGTCAAACGAAAACAACACATCGGGAAACATCTTCGGCGTGACCCCCGCCATTCTCAACGCTTCGACATGAGGCGCAAGCTCGCCGACCTCCTGAAGAGCATGAGCATCGGAGGCCAATGCGATTTTCACATTCTTCTCTACGCAGCACCGGATGAAGTCAGGGTCTGTCCGATAGGCGTGGAAATTGACTTCCGCCGCGACACCCGAATCCGCCAGCAGGTTTGCCACGACGGGATAGAGGTGCTTGGGGGTCTCAAGGTTATTCCACGCGAAGAAGCGGAACGGGTGCGCCAAGACCTTGATCGGAAGCAGGACCAGTTGCGTGACATCGCGGATGAACATTTTTTCCGCCTCTTGCTGTGTGGTTTGCCCCGGCACGAAATCGTGGATAAAATGAATCGCGCCGATCAGAATATCCCAAAAGCCTTCTTCCGCATCTTCCGGTGCGAGCAATATTTTCCCGTTGTCGTACAAGTCAATCTCAAGCCCGATCTTGACGAATGGCGAACGCAGTTTCTCCGCGAAGCGGCGGTAATTCGCCATGCGGGAACGCTCTGGCGTGGCCCACACCGCCTCGACGCGCTGCGGGTCGGACTGCCACTTGCCGCTCATGGCGTAACGTTTCTCAAAGTAAAGCTGGAAGGAATGTTCGAGGACGCAATGCTTCGTGACACCCAAGTGCGTCGAAAGTGCGATGGCAGTTGCCGTGTTCACGGTCGTCGCGCAATAGGCATACTCCGTATGGCAATGCACGTCCGTGAGGTTTGGGTAATGGAGGGCAAGCGCGTGTTCCTCGACCTCCACCTTTTTCCCTTTCAGGCGGATGATGCTGAACGGGAACGGCGCTTCACACAGCGCGGGAACGGTGTGATAGAACACATGGTGGCTGGCCCGCACCTTCTGCCCCTTGTGGTAATGGCCGCTCAGCGAGAGGAACACGCCCGCCTTGCGAAACGAGCCGATAATCTCCGCCGTGTTGGTCGGGCGATACGGGTAATGCGAGTCAATGGCCGGATACACCGGCGCATGTTGCAATGCGATCAGCGGGAGATTGGGATTGTCGTTTGCAATGTCGAGCGTCGCCGCAAGGGCCGACTCTTCGCGCGTTGTCTCCTGTGTGACGGCGAAGATGTCGTCATACACGATGAACCCATAACCGCCAATCGTGTGCAGCTTTGTGGACACATCGAAACACTCGGCAAAGTGCTCGTTCTGGGTGTCGTGATTGCCGCGCACCATCAGGAACGGAATCCCGCTGCGCGTCAGTTCGCTGTGGAGCGCGATCAGGTCCGCATCCGCATTGGGATCTGTCCCGTCCTCGAGGACATCGCCGAGGACGACCGTCACGTCCGGTTTAATCCCCAGATGTTTCAGCCGCAGGAACACCTTGTTGAACAAAATGCGCGCAAGCCCTCCATGCATGTGCGTGGGCTGCGCCACCTGCCGTGCAAGCCCCGTGAAATGCAAATCCGCAACCGCCAAAATCGTCAGAGAAGAATCAATCATTTTCTGCAACCCAAAAAATTGGTGATGTCCTGATATGGCTCAGAACAAAGGAATATAGGGTATTTGAAGATTCGTCCACGGTCAATTAAAAAATGAAGGTTCGCGTTGCACGGTCTTGAGGCAGACCTCGCCGATATCACACAAAACAGGACAGAACACCAACCCCAAGTCCAAGTGCCGCGACAATCCACCACAGGAACCCCTTAACGTTTCGCAATCCCCAGAAATAAAGTAAGCTCGCCCCGAAAAGGATCACCGCCTTCACCAGCACGTACTGTGCGATGGGCATCCACCCGACACGGTTTTCGGCAAGGCAGAAATTTGCCAAATCAACGGCGACGGTACAGCCTGTATAGAGTGCGGCGCATAACAGATGATTGTTTGCCGCGAGGAGCAATCGCACCAACGCAACGATGAGCGCAACTTGCAAAAAAAACATCGTTTAAGCCTTTCATGAAATTAAGATACCGTTTCCAGCAGGTCACGCAGGTAAAGCTGGGTGACGGCGCGGATGTCGAGGGTGTGGCCGGCGCGGTAGGAGACGACGCGGCCGATGAAGCGGCCTCTGTCAATCAGCGCGAGGGCGGCGAGCAGGTCGAGTGTGGCGCGGTGCCACACGGGTTCGAGCGCCTTGCCCCCACCACCCTCCTGCACAAAGCGCGGCGCGTTGTAGAATTTCCGGCGACCGTGGATCAGGATGTTCTGCTTCGTGTATCCCAGGTTCCGCATGTCCGCAAAGAGGATGCCGACGGTCTTCGCGAGCAGCATCTGGCGGTGCGTGGCGTTCGTCCGCGCGAGCGCACCGTGGCGGAACGTCTCGGGGGTCACGTCGAACACGATGCGCTGTTTGCCGATGACCGAGGCGAAGTCGATCGCGCAGTCGAGGCGCAGTTTTTTCTCGCCGTCCTCGGGGGGGAGGAACGTGAGGAAGTCGCCGCGCCCGCCGCCGAATGTGACTGGCTCCTTGACGGTCACAAACGTGGCGGGCTCGTCGCGCTCGACGATCTGCGCTTTGTCCATGGCCTCGACAAGGTCCATGCTGCTGCGGTCGAAGAGGGGGGGGTCGCCGGAGTCCACGCGGATGGTCAGGTCGTCCACGCCCATGCCGAGGCGGAGCGCGACGATGTGCTCGACCATGCGCAGGTAGTTGCGCGGGCTGCCGCTGCGCAGCACGATGTTCCGCGCGGAGGTCCAGACGTTGCGGACGGAGACCTGCGTCCGCAACTGCTCGCGCAGGTCCGCGCGCTCGATCCACCACCCGGCCTCGCGCGACGGCGCGAACGTGACCGTGCGCCGCGTCTTGCCGTAGAACGTGCCGGGGCCGTCCACGGATGCCTCACCCGCCAGCCCCGTGCGCCGTTCCGAAAAGCCCGTCGCGCCCTCGCACAGCCTCGCCTCGTCAACGGCCTGCGCATGGAAACGCCCGTGCGCCTCCGCGACAGCCCGGGCCTCGCCCAGCAACACCCGCCCTATCGGATACTGAAAATTCATTTGCTTTTTTTAGCGCACGCAGATGACGCAGATGATTTGGATGTGCGCAGATTTTTTTTGTCTTATTCATCGTCTCAAAATAATCTGGACACGTTACACAGAGTTTCACAGAGAAGGCACAGAGGGCCACAGAGTCTGTTTTTACATTCTCTGTGCAACTCTGCGGTTCTCTGTGGAACTCTGTGTAATTTCATTTGCATATCTACCTTGTCCAAACAATCATGAGGCTTTTAGAATCTGCGTCATCTGCGTGCTGTCCCCTCTTTCCGCCGCTCACTTGTCCTTGGCGGCCTCCTTCTCGGCCTTTGCCTTCTCATACGGCGAGAGCGCCTTGGCGGCCTCGGCCTTGGTCTCCGTCTCGATGCCGGCTTTGGCGAGCAGCTCCTTCAGGTGCGTGATGTACGCCTTATCGCCGCCCTCCTTGTAGCCGGTCTTCCCGATGCTCTTGCCCTCCGCGTCGAGCAGGATGACCGTGGGATAGCCGTTCACGCTGTACTTGGACGCCAGCTCCGTGTTCTGCTTCATGACCTTGTCCGACAGCTTCTTGGACCTCGGGAAATCTGCCTCGAACAGGATGAGGTTGTCCGCCGCAAACGCCGCGAACTCCTTGGTGTCTAGCACCTCCTGCTTCAGCAGCTTGCACCAGCCGCACCAGTCGCCTCCGGTGAAGAACGCGAAGATCGGCTGTTTGAACGTCTCCGCCTCCGCCTTTGCCTTCTCGAAGTCCTCGATCCAGCCCTTGGTCTTTGCAGGGACCTTGTCATTGTTCTTCCACGACTGCGCCTGTGCGCATACGGCCGTCAATCCCATCGCCAACGCGATGCTCAGTATCCTTTTCATACCCATCCTCCTTTTTCTTTAGCACGCAGATGACGCAGATGATTTGGATGTGCGCAGATTTTTTTGTCTAATCTGCGTGAGTCTAAAAACATCTGTGTCATCTGCGTGCTGTCTCTCCTTCCGTTTCCGTCAACCGTCTCGCCAGCCTCGGCAGGCCCGGGTCGCGCGCGCCGAACGTGACCAGCGCACCCGCGCCGCCCGCCGCCGCCTTGCGCATCCGCGCCTCCGCCTCCTCCAGCGATCCGACGAGACACACATTAACATTTTTCGCCGCCAGTTGTGAAGCCAAATCCGCACTCGTGACGCTCCGGTCCGCGGTCCCCCCCGCGTCATACACGGGCAGCAGCAGCAGCGTGTCCTGTGGGCGGCACACGCGCGGGAACATCTCCGCCAGGCCGCCCAACATCTTGCGCAGCGGCGCGAACCCGTGCGGACGCCACACCGCGCAGACCCCCCCCGGGAACGTATCCGCAAGCGTCGTCCACGCGGCCGCGAGTTTCTCGGGGTTGTGCGCGTAGTCGTCAATCACCGCGGCCCCCCCCGACCCCCCCCCCCGCCCGCCCCCCCCCCCCCCCCCCCCCCCCTCCCCCCCCTTCCCCCCCCCCCGCCGCCCCCGCCGCGTGCGCTGCCTCGCGC
>WRML01000041.1 GCA_009777165.1 Kiritimatiellota bacterium | reverse complement strand
TTGTTTTCCGGGCCGCCCGCCGGGTGCGGTTCGAGGGGCGGGGGGGGTTCGGGGGGGGGGGGGCGGGTAGGTCCGGGGACAGGTTTTTGCGCGGACCCCCCCCCCCCTCCCGTTGTCTCCGGGACGGGGGCCTGCTTGATGATGCCAAGCGTCGTCTTGGGCGTGATGGTCTCTGCGGGCATCTCGACGACGAAGGTCCCTCTGATGATTTCGGTGTCGAACACGTCCGACACAGGCACCGGTGCAGGGGGCTCCGGCTCCCCCCCGAACTGCCGTCCGGCGAGGTCAATGGCCGGCACGATGTCCGCCGCCATTGGGACGCGCTCGATGACCGGGATCTCGTGACGCTTGATGTGGGCCAACTCGTCCTGGATCGTACGGTCGAAGATTTGCGCGATTTCCTGGCGTGGCATCCACGGCGTGGGGTCAATGTCTTTCGGCGCCTCGTGCACAAACGCATCGGGCGAGATGGCATCGCGCGGCACCGGGGGGGGGGTGACGAGCGCGGGGGAGGTCTCCTGGATCAGGCCGGGGATGTTGTCGCTGATTTCAATGGGCCCGCGGCTGGGCATGTCGCGTTCGCCGGGAATCTTGTCGGTCACCGCCAGCACGTCAACGACGGGTCGCTCGAAGAGCATCGGGCGGGTACGGTCTGCGCCGTAGTCGTGCTCGGTGCGTTCCCCGATTCCGGCACGCGACAACTGCATCTCCTTGAAATACCACATCACCGCCACATGGAACACGACGGACAACATAATTGCCACGCATCCCAGGATCCAGTTGCGGTCGTCTGACCGTTGATGATATCCAAACCCCGTTGGCATCATGGCTGTGTTCCTCCTTGTGCTCCTTCGGCGGGTGTCGGCGCATCCGGGTAGCGGGCTTTCCGCTCGTCCCGCATGGCATTGGCTTCGGCGGCGCGCCCCTGCTTGTCCAACAGCGTGGCCGCCTTCGCCATGGCATCTGGCACGAGGACCGGGTCGTTGAACAAGATGCTGACGCTCATGTAAAAGCGCAGGGCTCCCTCCACATCGCCCTTCAGTTCCGCGTTGCGCGCGAGCCCGCAGTACGCCAGTGCCCGCCAGCGCAACTGGTCTTGCGGCGTGGCGCGCACGGCGGCCTCGTTGAGGCGTGCGGCGGCCTCATCATGTTTCCCTGCGTCAGTCAGCAGCTCGCCCAAACACAACGCCGCCTCGGTGCCGTAAACGGTGGAGGCGCCTGTCGCCAGCGACGCCGTGAACGCCTGCATCGCGGGATCGCGTTCGTTCTTCGCGCGGTGCGCACGGCCGATGAGCGTCCAGGCGGTCTGCTTCCAGCCCTTGTCCGCCGAGGGCAGCGCCAGCAGCGTGTTCGCCGCGCGGATGGCGTTGTCGTACTGGTTCTGTGAGGAATCGAACTCGGCGAGCCACGCGAGCCGGTCAACCCCGATCTTCTCCGCGATGGGCGCATCCAGCAGTTGACGGAAATAATTCGCGGCATCCGCCTTGCGTCCCGTCTGCAGCAGGATGGCGCCCAGATCCAGCATGATCTCGCGTTCGAACTCCTTGGGGGGGGTGGCGGCAAGCGCGGCATGATACATCTTCTCGGCCTCGGCGGTCTCGTCGATCTGACGGAAGATGCTGGCGCGCCAATAGAAAATCTCGGCCTTACGCTGGTCCTCTGGGAAACGGCGGAGCAGCTCGTCGAGCGTCGCGCTTGCGGCACGGTGATTCTTGAGACGGATCTCCTCCATCGCCTTCTGGTAGAGCGTCTCGGCGGTCATGTCGGACGCCGGGTACTTGGTGAGCAGCTCCGTCCAGTCGCGCAGGGCGGCCTCCGCCTGCCCGATCCGTGACATGCAGACACCCGAGGCGTAGAGGGCCTTGGGCGCGAGTTCGTCGTTTGGGAAACGCGCCACGACCTGGCGGTACCAGCCCGCCGCCGCCACCCATGCCTCCTGTTTCTGCAACGTGCGCCCGAGGCGGTACAGCGCGTCCTTCGCGAACGGGCTGCCCGGGCATTTCTCGACGATCAGTTGGCAGTTCTGCACGACGAGGTCGTCCTTCTTCAGCGTCATCGCGGCCTCCGCGTTGACCCAGTAGAGGTTGTCCGCGAGTTCGGCGGGGGGGGCGACAATACCCTTCGACGCGGCCAGGACCTCCTCGTATTTCCCGTCGCGGTACAGTACCATGACGCGCTCGTACTGTGCGGAGACGATGAAACGTCCCTGCGGGAACGCGTCAACCAGTTGCGTGTAGAACGTCACCGCCTCGGTACGCTGTTCCAGGTGGTTCAGCGCGTTCGCCTTCACATAGAGCGCCTCCTCACGCGAGGCGGGGGGGAGTTGCGCGTTGCCCAGCGCGATGTCCGCCGCGTCCGATGCCTCCTTGAACCGCTTCGAGTAGAGGTTCGCCCACGCCGTGGGCAACGCGCTCGCCGGGAGACGCGCCGAGTTCGGGTACTTCGCCTTGAACACCTGGAACAGGTTCGCGCTCTCCTCGTAATGCCCGCTGGCCAGCGCGACCTGCGCCACAAAGTAGCTTGCCTCCTCCGCGACCTTCACATCCTTCGCCTTGTGTGCCAGATCGAGGTAGATGCCCATGGCGTGACGCTTATCCTCAGGTTTGCCGGTCTGCGTCAGCAGCCACGCGGCCCGCAGCCCCGCGTACATCCCGTACTCACTGTCTGGGGACTCGTCCAAGAGCTGCCGGTAACGCGCCAGCGCGTCCACGGTCCGCTGCATCCGCTCCAGCGTCTCACCCAAATGATACAGCGCGGCGAGGCGCACCTCCGGCGGGATGCCCACCGAGGTGAGATCCTCGAACGTTTTCGCGGCGGCCGGGAGCGACTCCCCCCCCGCGTCCATCATGGTGAGCGCGAGCTGCAGCCTCGCGCGCGACACCTGTCCGCTGTCTGGAAACTCTTTCATCAGCCGCGCGTAAACCGCGTTCGCCTCCTCCGCGCGTTTCAGGTGGCGGTAGCACTCGCCCAGCCGGAAGAGGACGACATCCCGTTCGGGGGCGCCCGGCGTATCCACCAGCGCGACATATTCCCGCGCCGCCAAGTCGAACATATTCCGGCGGAACAGCCCGTCCGCCAGTTGCTGCCGGTCCTTGATCTCAATCGCATCCGGCGCGGCAACCGCAAGGCCGGCCAACACAAAGCAATAGGTGATAAAGCGTAAGTGAGCAGGGATCAGGCGCCGAAGTCCTGCACATATGACCTCTAACCTATGACTTCTTTTTTGTATCGTCATTCCTCAACCCTTTACCGGGGTGTCGCCGTATCCGCCGCGCCGTTTTTCTCCTTCTCCTGAACCGTCGCAAAGGAGAAGTTCCAGATGTCCGCGAGGCGGCAGGTGTCAACCACCTTGATCAGGTCCTCATAGCGCGTATCGCCGTCCACGCGCAATGAGACTGGTTGCCCGGGGAAGTTTTTAGCCAGCCGCTCCAGACGCGTCTGCAGCACATCTAGCGTCAAGTCCTGCTCATTGATGGAGACGCGTCCGTCCTTCGCGATGTTGATGACGATCTCGCCCGGCAGGCGCTCCGGCGGATTCCCGCTTTTCGCCGACGGTAACGCGATGTTGATGTTGAGCTCCCATTGCGAATAGACGGATGTCGCGATGAAGAAACACAACAGCAGGAAGACGATGTCCATCATCGCCGTCATCTGAAACCCCGGCAACGCCCCACGGTGTTTTTTACGAAAGTTCATACTGATTCTCCTGATAACTCCTTGGCTCTTGCCCAAATAAGGATTTAATTTTTAACACATTTCGGTATCGGATGTCAAATCAATCCTAAGAGATATTGGGGATATTGGGGATAAGGATTCGTTTGGTGTGAGCACGCCCTACCATAGTTTAGGGGATTTTAAGCAGGAAGAAGTTTTTCTTTCCGCTCCGCAGGACGGCGAGGCGGCCTTCGATGAAGTCCACCGTCTCGAATGTCTTCTCCAGCCCGGGGGCGCGGACACTGTTGATGTTGAGGCCCCCCTGCTGGACCAGACGGCGGGCCTCGCTCTTGCTGGCAACCATCCCGGCCGCCGCGATGACCTCGAACGCGGGCTTGCCGATGACGTCCGCCGGGGCGAGCGTCGCGGACGGCACGTTTGCGAAAATCGCTTCGAGCGTCGCGGCCGATAATCCCTCCACCGAGCCGCCGAACAACACTTCGGTGGTCTGCTTGGCAATCGCAAGCCCCCCCTCGCCGTGGACGGCGCGGGTGAGCTCTTCGGCAAGTACCTGCTGGGCCTCGCGTTTCTCGGGGGCCGACGCGACGGCTTGCTCCAGCTCCGTGATGCGCTCCATCGGGAGGAACGTGAAAATCTTCAGGTAGCGGATTACGTCCGCGTCCATCGCGCGCAGGAAGAACTGGTAGAAGTCGTAGACGGAGGTCTTTCGCGCGTCGAGGAAGATGGCGTTGCCCTCGCTCTTGCCGAACTTCTTTCCGGTGCTGTCGCAGACGAGCGGGAAGGTCATTCCGAACACCTCTTTGGCGCAGACGCGGCGGACAAGCTCGGTGCCGGCGGTGATGTTGCCCCACTGGTCGGAGCCGCCGATCTGCATGGTGCAGCCGTGGGTCCTGTGGAGGTGGAGGAAGTCGTAGCCCTGGAGGATCTGGTAGCAGAACTCGGTGAAGCTCATGCCGTCCTCGGCTTCCATGCGCTTCTTGACGCTGTCCTTGCTGAGCATCGTGCCCATGCGGAAGTAGCGGCCCGTGTCGCGCAATAGCTCGATGAAGGTGATGTCCTTGAACCAGTCGTAGTTGTTCACCATGATGGCGGGGTTGGGGGAGGACGGGCTGAAGTCAATGAAGCGCGAGAGGTTTTCCTTGATGCCCTCGAGGTTGTGCGCGACCTGTTCCGCGCTGAGGAGGTTGCGCTCGACGGATTTCCCGGAGGGGTCGCCGATAAGCCCCGTGGCGCCGCCGACGAGTGCGATGACCTTATGCCCGGCGCGCTGCAGGTGCGCGAGGGCCATGATGGTCACGAAGTTGCCCGCCTGAAGGCTGTCGTTCGTCGGGTCGAAGCCCGCGTAGACGGTGACGGGTTTTTCGAGTGCCTTTTCCAGCTCTGGGCTGGTCATGTCCTCGAAGAGGTGGCGGGATTTGAAGGTGTCAAGAATGGTCATGATTTACTCTTTCAATGAATTACACAATGATTGCGGTTTGAGATACGATAGTCCACCCCGTTTTCATACAGCTCCTCGGGAGCGATGTCAATGTTTTCGGGCCATGCGACAGTCCCCATCCGCAGGAACGCTTGACGGAAAAAATCCATGTTCCCTTTCATCGGCTCAAAGGCGGGACCCCATATTTGGGGCTTCATGTCATAGACCTTCCGTTTGCCGTCGGAAAAGGTCAAATCCAGTTTGAAGTCATCGAGTGCCTTCATGCGCCTAACGGTGATGTCTTGCATAAATACTTCCTAAAAAAGTCGAAATCGTCAGCATCCTGTCACGCTCCTTTCTCAACAAAAAAATGTGGGTTAAGATTATTTAACAACATACCAAAACCGTCCGTGCAAGGGAAGCCCTATATCCACATATTCACCCATTGAATAAACGTTGGCAGGATAAAAAGAGACCACGCACAATTTAAGACACAACCAACACCAACAAACCACTTGGGGCATTCCTGTTTCAATACGCTTAGGATGGCGAACGTCAACCCGGCAAGCAGTGACACGATGAATATGACTGGACATACAGCAACAACAAACCAAAACGATACCCATTGTGCAGCATCAGGCATCCAATGATAATAGAGCGTCGTTGAAGTCTGGGGAAACGCATCTATCATCATTGGCAGATACCAAAGAACAACAGATACCATGAGACATAGGATACTGAGTTTAGCGAATTTCGCACTCATTTTAGTTGTGTCTCGTGTAAACTAAAAAAGGGGCGCCGCGCACGGCGCCCCTTTTTCCGGTTAGTCCATGCCCGGGCGCCACTCTTCGCTCTGCGCGAAGGCGTCGTCGAACGCGGCCGCGAGCCCGACGAGGTTCTCGCCTGGCTTGAGGTCGGTCGCGCTCAGGTCGCGGGTGAGTTCCTCCAACTGGCCCTCGCTCATGGTGACGGCCTTGATGCTCAGCCCGATACGGCGCTCGTCGCGGTCAATCTTGACGATCCGCGCTTCAACCTCCTGTCCGGCCTTGAGCGCGTCCTTGACCTTTTCGACGTGCTGGTCGCTGATCTGGGAGATGTGCACGAGACCGTCCACACCATCCTCGAGTTCAACAAACGCGCCGAAGGAGGCGGTCTTGGAGACCTTGCCCGTGACGATCTGCCCAATGGCGTAGCGTGACGTGATGGTGTTCCACGGGTCGTCGCTCGCCTGTTTGAGACCTAGGCTGATGCGCTGGTCTGTGGGGTTGACCTCCAACACGACCGCCTCGACCAGCTGGCTCTTCTGGAGCATTTCGCTCGGATGGTTGATCTTGCGCGTCCATGACATATCGGACACGTGAATCATGCCGTCAATGCCCTCTTCGAGCTCGACGAACGCGCCGTACGTCGTGAAGTTACGCACCTTGCCGCTCACGCGGCTGCCGACGGGGTAACGATCCTGCACGGTATCCCACGGGTTCGCCTCGGTCTGGCGGATACCCAGCGCGATCTTCTGATTCGCCGCGTCAATGCTCAACACCACGACATCCACCTCGTCTCCGACGTTGAGGATGTCGGACGCGCGCGCCACGCGTTTCGTCCACGAAAACTCCGAGACGTGGACCAATCCCTCGATGCCAGACTGAATCTCGACGAACGCGCCGTACGGCACCAGGTTGACGACTTTGCCGCGCAGGCGGCTGCCGACCGGGAACGAAAGCTCAATGCTTTCCCACGGATTCGGCGTGGACTGCTTGAGGCCGAGGGAGACACGCTCGCGGTCCATATCAACCTCCAGGATGACGACATCCAAATCCTGCCCGACCTTGAGCATTTCGCTTGGGTGTTTGATGCGCCCCCAACTCATGTCCGTGATATGCAGCAAGCCATCCAGCCCATCCAAGTCCACAAACGCGCCGAAGTCGGTGATGTTCTTCACGCGGCCGTTACGTTGCTGCCCCTTCTCGATGGAACTGAGGAGTTCGCGCTTCTTGCTGGCGATGCGCTCTTCGATGAGCTCGCGGCGCGACACAATGATGTTCCGGCGCTCGTTGCTGATTTTGATGACCTTCAACTCGCATGTCGTATTCAGGAACGGGTCTGGATCATGCACGGGGGTGACATCCACTTGCGACCCCGGCAAGAACGCGTCCACACCATCCACATCCACAATCAAGCCGCCACGGACTTTCGAGCGGATGGTTCCGGTCACGACCCCGCCCTCCATGTACTTGTTCAGCACGGCCTCCCAGCGCAGCTTGTCATCCGCGCGGGACTTACTCAGGACGACCATGCCATTGTCGCTTTCGAGTTCCACCAGCAGCACGTCAATCACGTCACCCACCTTCGGGATCTCTTCGCTCTTGAAATCGCTTGCCGGGACAGTGCCTTCCGATTTGTACCCGATGTCGACCAGGACTTCGTTCCCTTTGACACCGCTGATCGTACCCTTGATGATGGATCCGGCTGAAAACCGGTTCATCTGATTGGCCAATGCCGCGCTCATCACTTCATGCATTGCGCTGGACTGAGGGTGTTTTGCAGCCATGGGCTTAATCTTCGCCATAATAATACTATTTCCCATCCACCGGACAGACATCCGCCGGATGTTTTGTTAATGTTCTCGTGTGCCGTTGACCTCAGCGCGCCCCGGTCACTCGACCGGACACCGGTAAACGTTTTCCCTTTTGAGGGGAAAAGATTTAAAATATCAAAACTGATATGCGTAATGCAATCAAAAAGGATAGGAATTTCGACTCCCTTTTTTCGCACCCTCCATTTCCCCATTTTTCCCTTGCAACATTCTGCTAAACGGATATACTTTCCGTTTTCAATTGAAAAGGAGGAATTGTGATGGCAAGAAAAATTACGTTGACTTCCGGTCAGTGGGCAGACCTGCCCCTCAAGGAGTTGGCCCCGATGGTGAAGGGTTTTGGTTATGACGGGATCGAGCTCGCCTGTTGGGGTGACCACATGGAGCTGGACAAGGCCTCGGAGAGCAAGGCGTATTGTGACGACAAGCACGCGCTCCTCGCCTCGCACGGCCTCGGGTGCTGGGCGATCTCCAACCACCTGTCGGGCCAGCTGGTGTGCGACAACCTCGACGAGCGCCACAACACGTTTGCCCCGGCCGCGCTGAAAGGCGACTACAAGGCCATGCGCGAGTGGGCCATCGGGATGCAGATCAAGGCCGCGAAGGCCGCGAAGAACATGGGCCTCAAGGTCGTGAACGGCTTCACCGGCTCACCGATCTGGCACCTGCTCTACTCGTTCCCCCCGTGCCTGCCCAACCAGATTGATGAAGGCTTCAAGATGTTCGCGAAGACGTGGAAGCCGATCCTCGACGTGTTCGAGGAGAACGGTGTCAAGTTCGCGCTCGAAGTCCACCCGACGGAGATCGCGTTCGACATCGCCTCCGCGCAACGTGCCATCGAGGCATTGGACGGGCACCCGGCGTTCGGCTTCAACTACGACCCCTCGCACCTGGGCTATCAGGGCGTCGACTACGTGAAGTTCATCCGCACGTTCCCGGATCGCATCTTCCACGCGCACATGAAGGATGCGTGGTGGGGTCACGGCGACGGCACGGTCGGTGTCTTCGGTGGACACACCGATTTCGCAGACCCGCGCCGTTTCTGGGACTTCCGCTCCGTCGGTCACGGCGACATCAACTTCGAGGAGATCATCGTTGCGTTGAACGACATCAGGTATCAGGGGCCGCTGTCCATCGAGTGGGAAGACTCCCGCATGGACCGCTGCCACGGTGCGCGCGAGGCGTGTGCGTTCATCCGCAAGGCAGATTTCGCCCCCAGCGCAATCGCCTTCGATGGCCAGTTTGACCGCTAAGCCGTCCTCGCAAAGTTGAAAACATCGCACCCAAGCCTTGGGTGCGATGCTTTTTTACGTTTGAACAGGTTGCAGATTCGTGGGTACAAAAATGATAACGCCCTCACTCCCGATATTGACGAACCCGGCGGTTTGGGGTATTCTTGTCTCACATGAAAAAAACGTCACCTGAGGATTTGTCACCCATTGCGCGTGTGCTGGCGTTTCTGCGGCGCGGGCAGTGGCAGATGCAGGCAGACCAGCTGCCTTGGTTTCGGCGCATGGCGTTGAAGGCGTTGCGCTTCTGCAGTCTCGTGATTGACGGGTTCAAACGTAACCAGTGTCAACGCCATGCGGCGTCGCTCACGTTCTACTCGCTGATGGCGCTGATCCCCGTGCTGGTGCTGGCACTGGCGCTGGCGCGGACGTTCGGGGGGGAAAAGTACGCGCGTGAGCAGATCGACGCGCACGTTAACGCATGGCTCGAGCAATTCGAGCAACCGGCGGAGAGCGGCAACGACACCCTTACGAAAGCGGAAGATGAGGTGGCCGCGCAACGCGAACAGGCGGAGGTGGTGCAGTCGTTCACGACGCAGGTCAGGGAAATCACCGACAAGCTGTACAAGCAGGTGACGGCCATCAACTTCGGGACACTCGGCGGCATCGGACTGGTCCTGCTGCTTTGGGCGGCGGTCGGTGTGCTGGGGAAGGTGGAGAGAAGTTTCAACGGGGTCTGGGGCGTCGAGAAGTCGCGCCCGTGGATACGCAAGTTCTTCGACTATCTCGGCGTGATCCTCATCCTGCCGTTCCTGATCACGGCAGCATCGTCCGTGCCGGTCGCGTCGAAGGTCATGGCGATGATCGAGGCGATGGACAAGACCGGGGGGGGGGGGGCTGCCGAGACGTTCCGCTCCCTCCTGCACAGCACGTCCTTCAAGACGGGGACGACGCTGGTGACGGGTACCCTGACGTTCGCGTTCCTGCTGGGGTTCATGCCGAACACGCGGGTAAAAGTCCGTCCCGCGCTCATCGGCGGGTTCGTGACGATTGTCCTGTTCAGCCTGTGGCTGAAGCTCTGTACGATGCTGCAGATCGGCATTGCGAAATACAGCGCACTGTACGGCGGTTTCGCGGTACTGCCCATTCTGCTGATGTGGGTTCAGATGAGCTGGCAGATTGTGTTGCTGGGCGCGGAGATCGCGTTCGCCGCGCAAAACCGCGACACCTACATTCTCGAGCAATATGCGACCGACGCGAACCTGCGCGCACGGCTGATGCTGGCACTGGCGTTGTGTGCCGAGGCGGCACGGCACGCCAAGGTGCGCGAGGGGGGGGGACCTTTTGCGGCGGAGGTGTTCGCGCACGAGAAAGGTATTCCCCACCGCTTCGTGCGCGACGTGCTGGAGAGTCTGGTGCGCAACAACATCTTTGCCGAGGTGGCAGGTGTACCGGGGCACTACCTCCTCTACCGTTGCGGCACCAGCATGACCGTCGCGGATGTGATCGGCATCTTTCTGAACAGCGGTGAGCCCCCCTCCACGCTCGGTCTTGACACCCTCGGGGGGGAGATCAAGGATCTGGACAAAACCATCGGCGACGTAATCGGGAAACACCTCGCCATCCCCGTGATGAGGTGATCACCATCAAATAAACCCGTTCTCGCGCAGCATCGCTTCCGTGATGCCGGAGATGTCACGACCGAGAAGCCGCGCGACGTATTTGCCGAGGATGTCGCTTTCGAGGTTGAGCGCGTCGCCGGGGCGGCGGTCGCGGAGCGTGGTGGCGTTGAGCGTGTGGGGGATGAGGTTGACCTCCAGCCAGTCGTCGCCCAACCCGCTGACCGTGAGGCTCACGCCGTCAATGGCGACGGACCCCTTCAGCACCGTCTGCCGCGCGAGGGGGGGGGTGCAGGAGACGCGCCACACGGCGTCGCGCCCGCGCTCGCAGATGTCGAGCAGGGCCCCCGTCTCGTCAACGTGGCCGCTCACGATGTGCCCCCCCAGGCGTTCGCCGACGGCGAGGGCGCGCTCGAGGTTGAGGGGGGCCCCCTCGCGGAAGTTG
>WRML01000040.1 GCA_009777165.1 Kiritimatiellota bacterium | reverse complement strand
GGGCCGGGGCCGCCGTTGCCGTCGCGGACGGTCATGGCGGGGCGTTTGAGCGCGTCGTGGACGTACTCGGTGAAGGTGCCGTCGGGGGAGGTCTCGGACTCTTTGCCGCAGCAGCCCCAGGCGGTCTCGGTGGCGGAGCCGTCGGAGCGGCGGACGAGGGTGGGGCGGCCGAGGGTGTCGCGCGCGGTGGTAACCCACGTGATGGTCTCCCAGGTCCCGGGGCCGGTGCAGACTTCCGTCGTCTCAAGGACGGCGTTGCCGCGGGGGTCCTCGACGGTGACGGTGCGGAGCGACTTGTGGGGGACTGTCTCAATCCCGGTCGCGGCCACGGCCTTAAGTTGGAGGTCCGTCAGGGACATGGGGTCGGCGATGACGCCTTCCTCGCGGATGACCCTCAGGTGGTTGCCGAGGGGGTCCGGGGTGAACAGCCCGGGCTGCCCGGGGGGGCCTGGGGCGTAGGCCCCCGCAGTGTATTCGTAGCGCGTGGCGGTCTTGTCCGGCCGGATGCGGAGCAGGGGTTTCTCCGAGGTGCGCGTGCCGCCCGGGGGGGAGGAGACGGTGTAGGAGCGGGGGTTGGCGGGGTCGGCCCAGGCGGTGACGGGGTTGGCGGCGGACGGGTCTGCCAGCGTGACCTCCTCCCGGATGATCTCTCCGATGGTCGGCTGGCGGAGCGAGCGCAGGAGCCTGGAGGTCGTGACGGAGGAGGAGGCGTTGGAGATGACGGTCGTCTCCATGCGGGGGATGTGGGGGGATATGACGCCCGTGTCCCGGCCGGGGATCGTGTTGATCTCGAGGTAGGTTTTCCCGGTCGTGTGGCCATTCTCCGTGACGATGACGTGAGTCTCCGTCACCGTGAAGTAGGGGAGGACGGGGTCGTAGCCGTAGAAGACGGTCTTGACGGCGTCGCCCGCGTGGGGGGAGGAGACTGACCCGGGGAGGCAGCAGGGGACGGCTTTCAGAACGGGCTGGGCCTGGGGGTCATCCTTCAACCCGCTGAAGTCCCAGCGCATGAAGCTCTCCAGGAAGCCGTACTTCTCCCAGGATCCGTCCGGGGTTGCCCTGCGCGCGAGCTGGCCGAGCGTCCTGGGGCTTGCCGCGTTGGTGTGGTAGGTGTAGGTGGTGACGAGGTTGGCGCCGCCCGGGTCTTCCGTGGAGCTGACCAGCCGCGTCCCGATCCCGGCGATCGGCTGATAGGACTTCTGCGTGTGGGACGCGAGTGTCCCGTTGGCGTCCCTCACCTGCCATGTCTTCGTGTAGGTGCCGCCGGGGCCGTCCTGGCGCAGGAGGGTGGTCGTCCGCAGCCCGTTGCCCTCGGAGAGCGTCCAGAGCGTTTCGCCCGGCACGGCGCTTTCCCAGGAGAAGAGGGCTTCCGTTTCCTCCCCGTTACGCGACTCGGTGACGGAGAGGCTGGTGAAGGTCTGGCCTGTGTCATCCGGGTTTTTGACCGTGTACGTGACGTACGGTTCCACGCCCGGGCGCAGGACGTATTGCCCGAGCGCGTCGAACTCGTCCTCCGCGCAGGCCGGGTCGTAGAAGCGGATGGCGTAGGACGACGGGGTGATGGGGTCCACCGTCACGAAGCAGGTGAGCGCCATGAGCTGGCTGATCGCCCCGGTCGCGGGGTCGCGGGCGACATCGACGCCCCGCCCGCCCGTCAGGGTCAGCTGTGCGGGCGTGGCGAAGGACGCGTCCGGGACGGCATCCGTGTGGAAGCCGATGACCCCGGATGCCTTTCCCTGCTTGTCCCTGCCCAGGCTTGCCTGCCAGTGCATGGATTTTAACGACGGGGCGGCGCAGCCCTCGCTGGCGCAGGAGGGGCAGTCGGTGCCGGTGGCCTCGGGCCTGTAGGTCATGCAGGTGTCGCATGCGTCGTCGCCGCTTCCGCCGCCGGGCGCCCCCCCCGGGTCCTGGTCTGCGTACTCGGGGCAGGGGAGGGTACAGCTGACCGCGTTCTCGCCGACCTTGATGTCATCGCAGGTTTGCGGGAGGTAAACCGTGTAAGGGGTGGGGCATGGCGAGCAGCAGCCGTTCTCGACCCGGTCGGGATCGACCCGCACCCCGTCCCCTGAGGCGCGGGCCCCGGGCGGCGCGGCGAGGAGGAGGCAGAGCGCGAGCGCGGGCAACCGTTGGGACAACACCGTGAGGTTTTTTTTCTCGCGGAGACGCAGCGGCGCAGGGGGAGAAAGATGACGGGGTTTGGGATGGGGCCGGATGTTGGTTTTCATAAGTGTGCGTTTACGGGTGGACTGGGCTGCGGCCGGGGAGGACGCAAGGGAGAAAGGACTCAAGGGCAGCCCGAATCGGCGGTTTCGAGGACGACAGTATAACGGTTTGCTGCTTTGTTCTCATACGGCACTGCTCCTTTCAAAAAACACCCTTTTAGAAAACGGTGTTCAGTTAAGCACACGCGCGCCTTGTTGTCAATCCCGTTTTGCGGAAAATTCTTTTTAAGGCTCGACTAGCTATTGTCATCAAGGACAACGAAATCCCGCAAGGTCACCGAATCTACGTAATGATCAATGACCCGGTGAAACCCCTTCCAGAAACTCAGCGTCGGACAGGCGGCTTGCCGCTCGCACGGGTTCACGTCCGCCTCCAGGCAGGCAATGGGCGCCAGCTTACCCTCGGTGACGCGCAGGATATCCCCGGCCTTGTACTGATCCGGGGACTTCGAGAGCATATAGCCACCGTTCGCGCCACGCCCGCTCCGCAGCAGCCCCGATTTTACCAGCGTGGCCGCAATCTGTTCCAGATACTTCACCGACACGCCCTGACGCTCGGAGATGTCTTTGACCGATACCATCCCCGCCTTGCCGTGGTTCGCCACATCAATCATCATCCTCAGCGCATACCTGCCTTTTGTCGAAATTTTCATAATGTACCTCGTGGCAACATTATCCTATATGATTCGTGGGAAATCAAGCGCGGAATGACAAGGATTTGACAATTTGCTGGACAATGGTATCCGTGTTGTGACATGATACCTAAGTAATGAAAGAGGAATTAGACAGTATTGAGAAGCCATACGACCCGAAGGCGATTGATATCCGCCAGAAGACGATTGCGCTGTATAATATCATTAAGCGGCTGAGGGAGGGCGAAATCGATTTGCATCCTGATTTCCAGAGGAATGCGAATCTGTGGGAGGCGGCGAAACAGAGCCGTCTCATCGAGTCCATCCTGATCAGGATACCGTTGCCCGTATTTTATTTCGATGGCGTGAATGACAATAAATGGCAGGTCATAGACGGGCTGCAACGGCTGTGCGCAATCAATAATTTTGTTGTCGCCGGAACGTTGAGGCTGACGGGTCTTGAATACCTGAAGCAGTTTGAAAATTCCCTTTTTGTGGAGTTGCCGAGAATCTATCAGCGGCAGATCGAGGAAGCCGAGATCATCACGTATATCATGACCTCGGAAACGCCTGATGTGAAGTACAATATCTTCAAACGGATTAACACAGGCGGCATCACGCTCAATCCGCAGGAAATACGCAATGCCCTGAATCAGGGGGTCCCGGCGGACTTTATCAAGGAGCTGGCGAATTCCGATGCGTTCGGGAAAGCCACCGATTGGCGAATCAAGCCGAGGAGAATGGCGGACAGGGAATATGTCACCCGCTTCATCACCTTTTACTTGAACAAGCCGGATGACTACAGACCTGCCCTGGACCCCTTTATGTCGAACGCGATGAGCAGCCTGAACCATCTCTCTCCTGAAGAGCGGGAGGTCATCAAGCGGAATTTCATCAGCGCGATGGACTTGGCGAAAACGATTTTCGGCAGACGGGCGTTCCGAAAAGTTTTTGACAAGAACAACCAGAAACTGAATCCGATCAACAAAGCCCTGTTTGAGGTTTGGAGCGTTGCATTGGCAAAATTGTCGGATGCCGAACGGCAGATGATCCAGGACCAAAAGGAAACGATTTTCGACGACGCTGTCCAGCTCATGCGGACCGACCCTTCCTTTGTGGATGCGATCACCTCGCAAACGGCGAACAAGAACAAGGTTGTCGAGCGTTTTTCCAAAGTGGACCAGTTATTGAGAAAGAGGCTGTCATGATCAATCACATTAAAGTGGAAAATTTCAAGTCCTTGAAACGGGAGGATGTCGCGATCAGCAACCTGAACGTGCTTATGGGATTGAACGGGATGGGCAAAAGCTCGTTCATCCAAGTCCTGCTGCTGCTGATGCAAAGCGACAAGCTGGAGGAGGGGGTCATTGACCTGCACGGCACACTGGCACAGATTGGTCAAGGCAAAGATGCCCTGTATCAGTTTGCGGAAGAGGAGACCATCGTTTTTGAATTGGCGTTGGACGGGCAGACGCCTCTCGCGTGGAGATTCCCTTATCAGACCGACAAGGAGCAGTTGGCTGCGGAAATGGGGCATCCTGCATGGGACATGACGGTTTTCCGGGAACACCGGAAGCGGTTCCAATACATCAGTGCGGAACGAATCGGACCGCAAGACATTTACGAAGCGTCGCATACGGTTGTCGCGGACAAACGGCAACTGGGCTTATTGGGTGAATATGCGGCGCATTACGTGCATCTGTTCGGGGATAAGTACAGCGTCCCGGAAATACTCCGGCACGCCTCCGCGTTCTCGGGTTCCGACAAACTCATTCATCAGTTGAACGCGTGGATGCACGAGATTTCGCCCGGGGTATCCGTCAGCACAAAATATGTGCCGGAGATCAACAGCGTGATTATGAATTATCAGTTTGAGCTGCCCACGCAAAAGACAAAACCGTTCCGACCCAAGAACGTCGGGTTCGGGATTTCGTATGTCTTGCCCGTCGTGCTGGCGCTGCTGACCGCCGAGGCGGGGAAAACAATCGTGATCGAAAACCCCGAGTCGCATATCCACCCGCGGGGTCAGGCGACATTGGGGAGGCTCATTGCGCTGGCGGCAAATGCCGGGGCGCAACTGTTTATCGAGACGCACAGCGACCATATCCTCAACGGGATCCGGGTCGCGGTCAAAGAACGCGCCATTGACAAGTCCAAGGTCAACGTGATGTACTTCGACAAAGAAACGACGGAGGCGGAGCAACACTCCCGCATCACGCAAATACGGATGGATGAACGCGGGGAATTAAGTGAATACCCCCAAGATTTTCTGGACGAATGGAGCAACCAATTATTGAAACTGGTGTAATGAAACCGCTGTGTTTTAACGAGCTGTCCATCCAACCACTCGCCGCTGACTTTCAGGGGTGCTATGCGCGAATCAAACGACTGATAGAGACCTATAAGGTTGCCAAAGACCCCAAAAAATCACATGGGTTCAACGGGATACGCTTCTACCAGACCCTTGACCAAATCATGCTGGAGAGCAATTACTCCGTAAGGGATTTCCTTGCCGATACCCGGGCAAGGACTCTTGCCACCACTCTCCTGAGTATTTATCGCTACCCGTTCATTGACGATAACTCCGAAGAAGAACGTAGATACATACAAAGCAGTTTCTTCATTTCAAAAGGGGGGAGCGAATTGCCCGTTCACGGGTTAGCCGCCGCGTATTTGTATGAGACGATAGGGATCGGATTCGGTTCAGAACCGTTTTGGGATGCAATCCGATTTCCCTTGCGAATCGAGGGCGAAGAAAGCCGTAACGCAACGATTCTATCCGTGTCATGCCCTGCGCATTTTGAGCATCCCGATTTTACGGCTTGGAAACTCCAACACACCCCCGTCTGCCTGGTGACGTGTGGAATAGCACCTTCATGCAAAAAGATTCACGTCGGAGCGCATCATGGAAAAGATATCCTGACGCAATTTGCACAGCGGTTAGTACATTCACCCTATGTGATTGAAATCGTCAATTCACTTCCGTGGCAAGGAAGCGCAAGCAATTTTATCCACGCCATACGCGATAACGGGCTGATTGAAATCGTATTGGTAACGACAGACAAAGGTTTCGGGCTGCTAGTGAAGACAACCGGACGCAACGAAAAAGAGACAGCAGAAATCGGCAGGATATTAAAAGCGCAGTATGACTAAGGCGAGTGTCCTCGCAAGCCGCTGAAATTCTTTCACACATCTGCCACGAAGACGCAACCTATGGAGTGCAACGGCTCGCCACCGCTTTTCGTCAGGGGAGCTTGCTCCCGTGCGACAGCCTCCCCTTGTCTTGCATCCCGATCCCGTAGGGATAGTCCGCTCGGTAGAAAAGGGCATATCCCCCGCCCCCGAATCCCGTAGGGATGCGACCCGTAAGCAGGTTGCATCCCTACGGGATGCCATGTTTTTTTTCGTGCGGTTTTCTACCGAGCGGACTATCCCTACGGGATGCAAGGGGAGGGGGCTTGCGTCCGAGGGAGGCATCCCATACGGGATATTGTTTTCAAATTATTATATAGAACATTCATCAAGTTTTTGTTGAGTTTTTGCTTGTATTATGTAATCTGTTGTTTTATATTGTTTCTTTTTGGAGTAAAGGGATTGGACTTAACTAATCAACTTGATGGTATTAAGAGGGAATCACTGGCAAGTAGTGATTTTTGTTTGAATTGTGTCAAAATGATATAACACTTTATGAGCGAACCACATAATATAAATCACTCGGTTGTATCTGAAAAAACTAAGTATGAAAGCCTCTGTCGAGATGCATTCAAAAGAATTAAAAAACCGTTGATTTCTTCTTTCATTGTTTTGGTAGTTCCAAATGTCCTAAGTGTTCTGGGGCTAGCTGACAATTGGTGTGATCGTTTGAATATCCCCCCTGAATATCCTTTGGTGTATGGTGTAGTTTTGATAATCATAACTCCTTTTTGTATGTTTTCTGTCTCTTTGTGTACGGTAGTAAAAAAGTTACAAAACGAATATAAGGAGTTAAAGGATAACTATGACAAACTTGAAAATCAGGTTAACCCAGGACAATGCAGTGACTCCATATGGGGCGAAGCAATTATCCGGCTGAAAGATGCCTATTCAAAAATACATGCTTACCGAAGAAGAGACGGTAGGGCGCCAAGCAATATCTCCGACACACAGATACGCGAAGCGCTCGAGGCGTTTTGTAATAACATTAAAGTCATTTTTGACAAATTAACAGGAGCCACTTGTTGTGTATCAATAAAAGTGCTGATGAAAGAGAACGAATCAGAACAAGTCGGGTATGCAATAAATATTGCCAGAGATTCTTCTCATAAATTCGCCCGAGACACAGACGAATATAAAAAAATCACCCACAGGATTTTTGAGAATACTGCTTTTCTTGAGGCAATGTCGAGAATGAAACATAAAAATGCAAACGAGATAGCATATGTAAACAATAATGTACCTGATGCGCTAGCAAGGAATGAATATAAAACGACAAGCAACTATCCAAAAGGAATACCTCCATATAAAAGCGAATTAGTTTTCCCTTTAAAGCCGATATCGCAACTAAAAGCTGCGAAGATGACGTGTGCTGGCTTTTTTTGTATTGATTCAGACAAGATAGGTACATTCGCTCAAAACAACTATGAAGCCCCTATGATTGAAGGCGTTGCAGATGGTATTTATGATGTAGTTTCTGACTGTCAGAAATGGTTACATCAAAAAAACAAGCGTTCAGAGAAACCAAAAAGAGTGAAAGCATGAAAACCCTTATCCGAAAATGGTTCAAAAAACAAGGACAAAACACTGCTAGAACAAGCCAATGCAGGATTGTTGTGTCTCCACCTTGTATTGATGGGTGGACGGTGTCCGTTGTCGAATCTAACCAAAATTCAATAACGTATAAGATAGTCAAGAATATGATTATTGACAATAAAGAACATTCTGACACTTCAATAGTAACATTAGATTACTTTAGGAAGAAAGACCTTGACTTTGCCAATGCCACTCAAGTCTCAGGTATTGGATTGGCTTAACGAAGGGCTTGAGGGTGGCTTTGAATATTTAACTGTTGGCATTTTTCAGAGCGTTGGGGATTGTATCTCTACATTGGATATTTCTTATGTCGCGTATGGGACAACATTTGATTAACCCTAGGTTTTTCCCGTTTTTAGGGGGGGGTATATACAACCTACGGTGATGTATCATCTCCCAAGTCCCTACTTTGGAGGGTTGAAAACCTGACGGCAATAGCGTAACAAGGGCGCAAGCCCTACGAAACGGAGCACAAAATAAACTCAAGGCTGTAAGCCTTGCACATAATATCCGCAAGGCTTTCAGCCCTGAAAGGGCGTATGCGATACGCCCCTACAGTTGCTACGTTAATAGACCAGTTGGGATATAAACAGAAAACCCATGTAAGTCGTTGCAAACAAACATACTGCGCCAAAAATTCGCTTTTATCGTAAGTCCTTTGCCTATAAGATGTTATGCGTATTTTTCCTTATATCCCAACTAGTCTAATATGCAAAAGGCTTTCAACCTTAACGGAGTGCGGACTATATGCGCCCCTTCAGGGGAATTCTTGTCCGCATTGCACGGTTCTTCCCTTTGCGGACAGGAATGTCCGCACTCCATTATAGCAAGTTAACTTCACGTTGACACATTCTGCCCCCCTTATTGTTTCACACAGAGCCATAGAGTTTGCGCAGAGAAAACAAAAAGAAATCCTCTGTGTCTCTGTGGCTCTGTGTGAAACGAACAACATTGTTTTCCTATGCTCATGTGTCAACTTCAAATTAAAATGCTATACACGAATGATGGTTGATGTTTTTGGGGTTCGTGGACATTCGTGAGGATTCGTGGGCAAGCGTTTTGACAGGGTTTATTTGAACAAAGCCCTTTGTGCCCATTGTGCAACCCATTGTGTCCATTGTGGTTTTTAAAAAAACGGGACGCTTTTAATGCGATAACCCCGATTCCCGTTAATCGTCCTTGCGTCTGAACATTAGAATGTGCGACAATATCCCTATTCTTTAACGGAGAAAGAAAATGAGAGAATTCAATGTTGTGATTGAACAGGACGAGGATGGTTATTTCGTAGCATCTGTCCCGTCATTACGTGGTTGCCACACGCAGGCAAAGTCTTTGGACGTGCTGACAAGGCGCATCAAAGAGGTCATTGAATTGTGCCTTGAGGTCGAAGATGCGCCAGTCACAAACCGTTTCATCGGTGTCCAGCGTGTGATGGTGATGCCATGAGTGTTTTTCCGGCGTTCACGGGCATTGGATTGGTTCGCGCTCTCCGCAAACATGGTTTTGCCGTGATACGGTCCAAAGGCAGTCACCATTTCTTGAAACATCCCGACGGACGATGTACGACGGTACCTGTTCATCGCGGTGAAACCCTCGGGCGCGGATTATTGGCGCAGATATTGAGAGACTGCGAACTTTCAAAAGACGACATTTGTACATAAGGATTAAAATGTGTAACGATACGGGGTTTTGTTGCGCAAAATTTGATTGTCTATTTTGGTTAATCCATGGTATCGTAATTGTGTTTTCAATCTTCGGGTATCTTCAGCGAAACGTACAATATCGTTATCAGGAAAAAGGGCAAATCATGGTTGCTTACAAAGTCATTTACCCCCAACGGTCAGTCAGCGGTAACGATTGGTAATATCATCGGGGCATATCAATCGCTGGTCACAAAGAACTGTTTGGAAATCTGTAAATTACGGGGCGAACGCATGAGGAAACTTTGGCAACGCAATTATTACGAGCACGTCATCCGCAATGCGGAGTCGCATGAGTGCATCGCGCGTTACGTCGCCGGCAATCCCGTGAATTGGGTCATTGACAAATTTCATTGTGGGGACGGGATCTGCCCGCCCGCATCATCACCGAAAGGAGGCGCACATGATAGCAGCGATTGACTTGGGGTCAACGTCCATCAAGGTTCAGGTCTATGACGGGAGGGGGGGGTGCGTGGCGGCGGCATCGCGTCCGACGGAACGGTTCAACCCGTTTGCCGACAAACACCCGGAGTGGGTGTTCTGGGACCCCGACGGTATCTGGGGGGGGGTGTGCGCGGCGTTCCGGGATGTGACCGCGAACCTTGACGCGCGCGAAATCAGGGGGGTGGCGGTCACGGGGATGGGCATGGACGGGGTCCCCGTGGATGCGTCGGGGAAGGCGCTCTACCCGTTCATCAGTTGGCATTGCGGGCGCACGGCCCCCCAGGCGAAGTGGTGGGAGGAGAACATCGGCGCGGACAGGACGTTCGCCATCGCGGGGCTCCCGCCGTGGGCAATGACGGGCGTGATGCGTGTGCGCTGGATGATGGAGCATGAGCCGGCCATCCTCGCGAACGCGCACAAGTGGCTGCTCATCGAGGATTACGTGAACTGCCGTCTCTGCGGGGTCATGGCGACGGACACGAGCATGGCGACCTGCATGCTGCTGCTCGACCAGCAGACGCGCCAGTGGTCGGATGAGCTTGTGCAGGCGTCGGGGATCCCGCGCCACCTGCTGCCGGACATCAGGCCGTCGGGGACCCCCCTGGGGGGGGTCGGCGCGGAGGCGGCGCGGCAGACGGGGCTGGCCGAGGGGACCCCCGTCATCCTGGGGGGGCATGACCATCTCTGCGGGACGCTCCCGGTGGGGGCCCACCGCCCGGGGATCGTCTCGAACGTGATGGGCAGCTGGGAAATCCTGATCGCCACGGTGGCCCGGGCGGTCTGTGACCCGCACCTGGGGCGGTCGGGCGTGTGCGTGCAGTCGCACGTGGCCCCCGGGCGTCACGCGGTCTGGGGGGGGGCCCCCTCGGCGTCCGCGCTGAGCTGGTGCCGCGAGCTGACGGGGGACGACAAGGAGACGTGGGACGCGTCGTTCGGGCGTTGCGGGGCGGAGACGCAGCCCGGCGCGGGGGGGGTGGTGTTCCTGCCGTACCTGTCCGCCGCGACCTGCCCGGTGAACGACCCCGCCGCGACGGGCGCGTTCATCGGCCTGCGCAACACGACGCGGAAAGCGGATTTGTTCCGCGCGGTGGTGGAGGGGCTCAACTACCAGTTCCTCCACATCCTGCAGACGATGGAGCGCAGCATGAAGACGCGCTTCGAGCGGATCGTCGTCTCCGGGGGGGCCACGCAGAACGCGTTCTGGATGCAGAACAAGGCGGACATCTCGGGCTTCGACGTGGAGGTCTCGGAGATTCAGGACACGTCGCCGCTGGGGGCCGCGCTGCTCGCGGGGGTGGCGGTGGGGGTGTGGCCGGACATTGACGCGGCGGCCGCGTGCGTGA
>WRML01000039.1 GCA_009777165.1 Kiritimatiellota bacterium | reverse complement strand
ATTTCCGTTTGCAGCGCGGATGATTCAATGACCTGTGCGTCGGACGTGACGGCGGTTATCCCCTTGGCCTTGGCGAGCAGTTCCCCGCGCTTGGCGAGCCATGCGCCGGGCAGTGAGAGCTCGGCGGCATGAACGGTGATTTCGCTTTTCATTGCCCGGCTCCTTTCCCGCTGGCGGACTGGCGGGTCGCGATGACTTCCGCAACCGCGTCTTTGTGCGGTTGCGGCATTTTAAGCGTGAGCGCGATGTTCAGGTGCTCGGTCGGCATATCCGTCCACTTCATTCGGAAGAGGCTTCCCTCGATTGGGCAGATGGAATAGTCGGGCGGCAATGTGTTCCGCGCGAGGTCGAACGGGTCGGGCTCTGCGTCCGGCTGTTCGCAGGGCGGCGGGCTGACGACGGCTATGACCTGTTGCGCGTGTTCCTGCGTCCGCTTTGAGGCTTCGGCATCCGGCAGCGGCTTGGGCGGGGGGGTGTTGTCCGCCTCCGCAAAGTCGTCGGTCTCTTCGGGGGTGTATACGCCCTGGACGGCGGCGGGGTAGACCACCCTCACGCCGTCGCTAATGGCCCTCGCCCACATCATCTGCATACGTTTACGCGGTGTCTTGTAGTTCTGGTCTTTCGGGTTGGTGACGAACGGCTCTCCCTGGATCTCTTTCCAAAGGCACCTTGACGTGTACTTGGTCTTGTCGAGCGTGAGGTTGATGACCGTCCCTTCCTCGTCGCGCTGGACAATCTCGATCACTCCCCCTGCTTTCTGGAAGTCGGCTTGCATCGCGTCGGCGCGTTTTGAGATTCTTCCCTTGATGAAGTGGAAGTTCTGCATGAACTCGGCGAACGTGATGCCGGACTGCTGGCAGATGCACGCGATGGTGAATCCGTCGGCGGGGTTCTTCGTGCCGAACAGGTCGGTCTGCACGAGCAGCTTGCCGATTTCGTGCAGATCGCCCATGGATTGTATCGGGAGCGCGTCGGCTCTCGTGATTGCGGTTTCTCTCTTCATTATCCTTTCCTTTCGTTAGGCGGTGGCGGTGCCGTGGAGCGTGACGTACTTAATCCCTTTCGGGGTGATCGTGTAGAGTTTCCTGCTGGTCTCGGACGCTTGCGCCTCGATGAGCCCGTCGTTGATCATCGTCGCGAATGTTTTTGCCTTCATCTTCGCGGTGCATCCGGGGGCCGTGATGTCGCCGGACTTGACGGAAGGGGTGTGGAGTTGCGTGAGGATTGACACGATGCGCCCCCTCATCCGTTTGCCGTGTGTACGCGTCGGTATCTCGCGGGCCTTCATGTCGGCAACGCGCTCAAGGAGTGCCTTCGCGCCGGACGCGGGGCATGACACGCAAGCGGCCGTCCGCTGGCGGAAACACGTCGAGCAGCATCTCGCGATGCCCTGTATGTACCCGCGCATCAGTATCTCGGTGTCCGGGGTCATGCGATAATCCTCTCCTTGCGCCGGACCGCCTCAAGCCACGACTGGAGCGAGGCCCTGCGGACACGGACGGTGCGGGTGTTCAGGCGGTAATGCGGGAGCGGGTCCCTCCTCTTGCTGTTCAGCAGGGGGAAGACGCTGCGCCTCGCCTTGGGGGTGTCCCCGTTGTGCGGGAAGAGCTGACGCGCCACGTCGTCGAGCGTCATCAGGTCGTCCGGGATGAAGTCTACAGGGGGTTGCCCCGCCCGGCGCGACAGGTTCAGCAGGTTGACCAGCGACACGCTCGTCAGTTTCCCGTGAAGGCTCCCGCGTATCAGGTTGTAGACCGTCTGCCTGGTGCACCGGAGGCGGCTCGCGGCGTAATCGGCTTTTAGGAAATAGGTGTGCATGGCGGTTTGGGGTAAGGTCAGTCAACGAAGAGTTGCGGGAAGATTCTTTTCGCGCGTTTCAGCAGCCGTGTCCCTCGGTTGCGGACACCCCGGCAGACGGCACTGAGGGAACTGGGGGAGCACCCCAGGTAACGCGCCGCATCGGTTATGCCGATGAATGTGACCCCGCCGTCCGGCCTGGGGACTCTGATCGGTTTCGGCTTGCCGACAATCGGCTTGCTTCTGCGCCCGCTGTTCTTATTGCCCATCGCATTTTTTCCTTTCTTTATTCTGCTTGCCAGTCACGGAAAACTGTGTTACTCTCATCTCCACAAATGAGAAAACAGTTTCATACTACGCTTCTTTGACGTAAAGGTCAACAGCAAAAAAGGGATTATGAAAAAAAATCTTCCATCGTTTGCGGATAGGCTTAAAAGGTTGAGGGGGGGGCGTTCACAATCGGAAATGGCTCTTTTCCTTGGAATGGCGCAACAGGCGTACTCAAAATATGAGAACGGGACGAATGTCCCGGGCTATAAAGTCCTACAGCATATTTGCGTTACTTTGTCGGTCTCGGCAGATTGGCTTTTCGGGTTGTCGGATGAAACGCCGACGTTCGTCACAGGGGCTTCACCCGTCCCGTGCTTACCGTGCCGGAACAAGGACGTGACGATCTCTAGGCTTGTGGAGACAAACGCAAGCCAGCAGGATACGATTAAGAGCCACGAGAGGACGATCGCGAGCCAGCAGAAGGCGATAGCGAGGCTCGTGGATGAGAGCAATAAAAAAGTGCCTTCATTAGGCACCTCCTCTGGCTTTTCTGGCGGGCAGGTTAAAAAATCATCCTAATGGTAAGGGCGGGATGGCCTTGGTGAGCCATTCGCGCTTGGACGGGACGCTGGCGTGGCTGTACATATCGTGCATATTCTGCGGGGCGTGCCCGGTGAGGCTGTCGGTGATGCCGGAGGGGGCCCCGGCCTCGTCCATCTGCGTGATGAAACAGGCGCGGAAACTGTGCATCGTGGCGCGTCCGCGGTGGTCGTCCATCACCCCCGCCCCGGTCATCAGACGCTTGACGAGCGCGGTCAGCCCGTTGACGTTGCGGTGGTAGGCGCGGTGGAAGTGGGGGAAGAGGTAGCCGCCGGGCTTGCCGTTGAGCCCCCTGAAACGACGCACCAGCACGTTGTGCGTGGAGGGCATGATGGGTATCTCCAGGGGCCAGGGCTTCACCCCTTTCGTCTTGGGGGGGATGTGGAGGAAGAAGTCTTTGCCGGGGTGGAAGTCGTCCCACTTCAGCACGGCGAGCGATCCGATGCGCATCCCGTACTGCCAGGCGAAGATGACGGCGTCGCGCAGGTCTTGCAGGAGGAGGCGGTCAATGGTCTGGCGGCGGTCGGGCTTGGGACGCTCCGCGAGCGTCCGCGTGATCTTCCCGAAGAACGCGCCCGCCTCCTCGACGCTCAAACGGCGGTAGCGGAACACCCCTCCGCGCTCCTTGGGCTTCAGGCGCAGGCCCGTATCCCACGGGTTGGGGCGGCCGGGCCAGACGGTATGCCAGATGCGTTTGAGCGTCCCGATGTCCTGCGGGGCGGTGGACTTGCGGGAGAAGATGTGCCGGGTGTAGTCCTCCGCCATCTCGCGCGTCACCTCGTCGGCGCGGGTCGCGGTCGTCCATTTGAGGAAGCCGTCGAGCTGGTGGCGGTAGCACTTCAGGCTCTTGAACGCGACCTCGTAGCGTTGCGTGAAGAGAAACCACACGTCGGAAAGTTTGACGTGCTGCACGGTTGGAAGGGGTGATGAAACACAACCTATGGAGTGCGGGGGCTTGCTCCCGCTTTCTGAAAGTTCCCCCCCCTCTGAAAAAGCGGGAGCAAGCCCCCGCACTCCATAATAGGGGCAAACAAAATGCCCAGCGATAGGGGGCGGTGTAATGGCGGATGACACCACAAATGCGTGTGCGCGGGCTTCCGCTTCCACACGGCTTTCCGTGTGAAGGCAAATCCTCGTTCTCCCGCTCTTTGACCTCGGCGACGGGACTTCCAGATAGTAGATGCCGCTTTCCTCGGAATCAGCGGGGATGTATTTTCCGTTGCGGCGTTTGTAAAGACTCCCTTTGAAAGGGCGTACCAATGTATGTTATTCCCGATGGACTTTACACCCGCCTGGAAATGCGCTCTCTCCAATGGATGTTACACTTGTTCCTTAAAACCTCTTGTTTCTACTTAATTTGCCTCCCGAAAATCTCGACTTCCACATAGTGGTTCATTTCATTTTCGGTATTGCCACGACTATAACAACGGATATAACGGCTTTTAATAGCGTCCACCGCAATCGGTCGCCCAAAATGTGATTCGACATACTCCTTGTCCTTGCCCTTGCCAAACCCAGCGGAATTATCAAAGTCATTATTAAAGACGGTGACGACATTATCAACAAAGTTTGAGTCATTTGAAATCTTGACGATGACATCGCGATAGGCGCGTTGTACCTCTCCGCCACCAGTATGCCAAATGCAGACCGCATGGATTTCCTTTTCTTCGCCCAAGTCAATCTGAATCCATTGAAGACCGGGACTTAGCTCAACGTATGTTGCGGCATCATATTGCTTTTCCCCATCTGTGACATAAGACAATTCGCCAATGATAGGGTCGGGGTCACTGGACGTTACCTTGCAACCCTGTGAAAGCAGTTTGTCACATCCCGCTGGCACAAAAATTGACGGTCGGGGTATATGGCTCGGATAAGGGTCAAGGTGAACGTGTTTTCTGACTGCCCTCGGTGTTCCTGTAAAAGAAGGCTTGGGCAAATCCATTTTAATCGGGACTTTTTCTTGTGCGTACACAACGACAGAACACCCTAATATCATTGAAAGAATGACGATTTTTTTCATGGTTACTTTTCCTCCACTGCTCTAACTGGACGCGCCCTATCCAATTCGGTTGGCCATTTTTCCCTGTTCAGCGTCTGCAACCTTCTTTCTGCTGCTTGGCGCACCTGTTGATCCTTGTCCGTTGTAAAAATTTCCTCAAGAAGATGTTGGTCATTGAGTCTGTTTACTGCATTTTGGCGCACCGGCACACTATCATCGTTCTTTGCCCTTTCCGCAAGAAACTCTTGGTCTTTGATATTTCCTATTGCCATGTAACGTCTCATCCCAGTTTCGTCATTTTTTGCAATCTCAATAAGAATCGCTTGGTCGTTGAGCCTAGACATTGCCAAAGCGAACACCTGTTGGTGTCTATCAGTCTTTGCAATCTTTTCTAAGATAGCTTGGTCATTGAGTTTGCGTACTGCCGCATGGCGCACCCCGAGATCACCATCATTTTGTGCAATTTCCGCAAGAAGGGTTTGGTCGTCTAGCTTATGTACCGCTGCTTGACGAACCAATTCGCTTTCATCATTTTCAGCGATTTCAGCAAGAAGCGTTTGGTCGTTAAGAGTGGATACTGCTTTTTGTCGTACCCGTGCTTCTTCTTTTCTTTTTTGGGATGCTTTTTCATTGAGCGTTTGCATTGCTGTTTGACGCACGTTTTCGCTTGTATCATTGTTTGCAATTCCCATAAGGATTTCTTGGTCGTTTAATAGGGACACTGCTATTTGACGCGCCTGCTCATTCTCATCATGTTGTGCCACTTTCGCAAGGAACACCTGATCTTTTAGTCTGTTTGCTGCGATAAGACGCACGGAGTTGTCTGTATCATTTGTTGCAAAATCAAGAAGGAGTGCATGGTCTGTAAGTTTCTCTATTGCCCAAGAGCGTACCCACCCGTTCTCGTCATTTTGCGCAATCTCGGCAAGAACCGCTTGGTCATTGAGCCGAGGCACTGCCGCTTGACGCACTTTCTCGCTTTTATCATTTTTCACAATTTCAGTAAGGACAACTTGGTCGTTCAACCTAGACACAGCCATTTGGCGCACCTGTTCATCCACGTCATTTTTTGCAATATCCACAAGAAGCACATCATCTTTCAGTTTCTGTGCCACCTCGAAACGTATCCACCCGTTTGCGTTATTTTTTGCGACATCTGTAATGAGGGTTAAATCGTTCAGCTTTTCTGCCACTGCTAAAGAACTCCAACCATTTTTCCCTTCTCGTGCAATCTCCAGAAGGGTTGCGCGATCATCCAGTTTTAATATCGCCTCTTGGCATACCAGCATATCTGTGTCGCTCTTTGCAATTTCCACAAGGATTGCTTGGTCATCCAATTTGTAAACCGCCATTCGACGCACGTTCTCATTCCTGTGAGTTTTTGCGATTTTCGCAAGGGCAACTTGGTCTGTCAGTTGGTACACTGCCGCGATAGCATCTTCCCAAGTAGCGGCAGTCTTTACGGTTTCCACAAGGGCGGCCTGGTCATTTTCCGTATTCTGTGCGGCTGTTTGATGAATTGTGCCGAATAGCAATACAAGCATTACGATTATTAGTTTTTTCATTGTGTTACTCCGCGTCGTGCCTCTGTGGGCGTGAGTGTTTTCTGTGTGCCATCGGGCGACTCGAATGTCACGCCGTCCTCTCCATCCTTTTCGGGTTTGGAGTCTAGTTTAATCTCGCTCACCTTCTTTAATCTGTCGCCATCTCTTACATAGAGCCATTGGTTTGTCCCGTCCTTTGCATAGAAGAAATTGGCGGTCTTTCCGTCTTTGCCCCATGATACCACATGATAAGGATGAATAATTTTGGGTGTAATAGGAACAGGAATCCATGTGTTATTTCCAAAATACATTTCCGCCTTATAGACTCCTCCCGGAGTCCCTAGAGGAAGCATGAAAAAAATGTCCTTACATTCAAAGGAAACGCCCTCGCCCGGCTGGAGCGTCCTTTTTGGATTACCTTTTTCAAGGTGGGCATCATAATCCATTATCACCTCTTCGCGTTCTTCTTGCCGTCTCCGTTTCCCGCCGTGAAGCTCTTCTATCCGTTGCTGTTTTTCATCGGCTTCTTGATAAAATCGGATAGTGTCCTTTATCTGCGCCCCGTCTGTTACGAGTGTAAATGCACTCTCCCCCACGTTTGTAACAGAGCACACCCCATTGTAAAAGGTCATTCCCCTGCCCAAAATAGGGCCTTCGGTAATTTTGAGATGCACATCTGCCTTTGGCTGGGATTCAGCACACAAGCTGAAGCCTGTTATGATTCCGCACATTATCAGCGTTTTCTTCATGGTGTTACTCCTTGCTTGGTTTTGAGGTTGATTTGCAAAAGTTCGTCTGCTGGTGTTACGTTTAACCCCGGCAACATATTGCCGTTTACCCCCATTATCGTATTTTGATTGTCAGTATGGTTGCCGCCAATCAAATGCAAGATTTCGTGGGAAACGGAATAACCTGCAACATTTCTAAATTCGGTGGCGTTGTAATGAGACAACCCCTTGTCGTTCATATACGGGCGTTCCTCTGCCGTTCCCACGAGATTAACCACTGCGCCCCGTTGAAGTTGAGTCGGTGTGGTAGGAGTGCCATCGTCTAAAACTGCAAAAGCGTTTGACAGTTCGGGTCGGGTCTTATATGTGTAAGGGAGGGTATTGTTTACACGGGAAACATGGGCATAGCGTGATGTGAGAAGCAAGGGGACAAACCCTGGCAATTCCCCTTCCCTGTTTGTCTCCATCATGCGAGAAAACATTCCATTGGGTTGTGGGAATACAGAGAGATATTCGTTCGTTGTAACAAGACCGCTGTCCAAGTATGACCTGTCAGCACTAATCCATGCAGAGCCGTTCAGCCCTACCTCTACAGGCGGGTACGGGTATTTGCGGTAAAACATATCACCCGTGTAGCGGTAGCCGTTCTCGCGCCCCATGACGGAGGCTTGGGTGGTAATGTTCGAGAAGGGCGTGAAGACCCAGTAGATGTCAATGCCGAGTCCGTGCGTGGGGTGGAGGTAGAAGGTGGCAGCGTCTTGGATGACTAACTGCGGAATCTGCCTGTACCATATACTTGAGAAATTCGGGTTGACTGCGCCGCCGTCGCCGACATCCGCCGCGATGTCTTGCACAGCGACCTGCACGAGGAGTTCTTTGCGGAACGGGCATAGGCGTTTGTGGCCGCCGGGGAAGTACCCGCCGACAAGCTGGTTGTTGTCCTTGCCGCCGTCCACCCAGTAGCCCCTGTATTCCTGCCAGACGGTGAGGCCGTCGCCGCCGGAGCCGTGGGAGAGGTTTGCCCCGTTGAGGTGCTGTTGGAGGAGTTTTGGCGATTCGCCGTCGCTGTGCGCGTCGCCGTAGATGCCGAAGGATGCGAGCGAGGGGTAGTCGTACATGAACTGGGGGCTGCTTCTGATGGTGTGCCACTCGTTCGACTTCTGTTGCCGCCACCAGTCGGCGATGTAGTCGCGTTTCGTCGGGTCTTGGTGGTGGGCGTTGGAGGCGATTGGTATCTGGTTGGTGACGGTGAGCCGCACAGTACCGTTGGAGCCGATAAACTGAGTGACGGCTTGGCAGTAGCCGCCAAAGTCTTTGCAGTATAATTCCGCCGTGGCTTTGCTGTTAGTGACTGCGACGGTGAGGTTGGTGAGGTTGGAGCCGTAGGCGAAACTGAAGTCGTCGTCACCGCTGCTTGTGTGTACGCCGGAGAACCCGAAGCCGTTGCCGCAGAAGCCGGGGTGGCGGGTGATGTCAATGAGGCGGAATCTTGCCTCCTTGATACCCGTGTCCGGCACGTCGGCGATGAGCCGCACGGGGCGGACATGGAATGCGGCGTTGGTGCGGGTGTAGGTTGCCATGACGTTTGTGCCGTCGTAAAGCGGGAGGTAGGTGGCAAAAGCGTTCTCAAAGGCATTCGTGGGCGTGACGGAGGTCTCCAGCCGCGTCCCGACGGCGTTGAGGCGCAGGGCGTGGGCGCATCGGAATGAGGAGGCGTTGCCTGACCCGGTGAAGGCGTAGGTGAGGGTGGCCACGCCGTTGGAGAGTGCCTCGATGTAGAAGTCGCCCGAAGGCAGCCCGCCGCCGGAGAGGGTCTGTCCGTGGACAAGCAGGGGGGTGCCGCTGGTGCTGTCGGAGGGCCAGACGCGGAAGGCGTTGTTGGTGCTGTCCAGCGAGAGGGTGAAGCTGCCGGGCATACTGCCGCTGATGTGGTTGGCGAGAATTGCCTTTATCAGCTTGCCGGGCTCTGTCTTGAAGGTGAGGCCGTCTTTCGGGGGGAAGAGGCATTTGCGGATGTCGTTGGTGGTGATGGAGCCGCACCTGTCGTGGTCAATAATCGTGTGGACGCTCCCTGCGGTGAAGCTGTTGGTCTGCACGGTGTGCAGGCCGTTCCCGTCCGTCCAGCGGAACACGGCGTATGCGTCCCACGGGGCTGGGCTGTAGGGGTCGTGACCGCCTGCCCAGACGACATCGCCCACCCCGACGGTGGAGCTGACTCCGATGGAGTAGAGCGCGCCGCTGCTGTCCTGACCGTAGAGGCGGAGGTTGGGGGTGAGGTGCGTCAGCGTGGCGGGGGTCTCCTGATGCAGGACGTTGTGGGCGGGGCAGGGGCAGCATCCGCCGCCGTAGTTACGCCCGCCGTGGGGGTAGAAGCCGCGCAGGTGTTCGTTGACGGGATGGTTCAGCACATGATGGCTCGGGAGGAAGCCCCGATAGACGAACGTGCTGAACGGGTCGGGGCCTTGCGGCTCTTCCGGCTCTGCCTCGTCCTCATCCTCTTGCCCGCAGCAGGGGTTCGGGGGGTCTTGCACGGAACACCATTCCGCGTCGCAGATGTCGCAATGGTTTCTCCAATGGCAGGTGTCGCCGTGGTCGAAATAATCGTTATGGTAATAGTGGTCGTGGCAGTGCTGCCACCACACGTCGCAGATGTCGCAGTAATCGTAGTGGCAGTTGTGCGGGTAGCAGTGCTGCCCGAAGCCGGGGTCGTGCCAGTGTGCGCCGCAGATGTTACAACGGCTGTCACACTCGCACTCGCCTCCCTCCGCCTCCTCCACCTCGTTTGTCGAGGGGGCGGCGTTCTTGCAGTACCATACGGGGGCGGTGGCGGTGTAGGGCCCCGGGATGTTCGTGGGGGTGAACACGACGGATACGGAGTCGGGGGCAGTGCCCTTCTCCCAGTCCTTGCCCCTTGTGAGCGTGACGGGGTTGCCGTGGAGCGGCGGGGTGTCGCCGTATGTCCATGTGTATGTGCCATCGAAGGACGGCATGATTTTCGCTTCGACCGTTTCGGACTGGGAGTGGAAGCAGACGTAATCCGGTGGCGTGAACTTGGGTGTGCCGACCGCGCCAAACTTGATGAGCCCGTTGTTCCAATAGTCCGCGTGGGCGGGGTTGGTGTACGGGTTTGAGATAGACCTTAGCGCGGGGGGGTCTTTCAGGGTCGGGCCGCCCTTGAAGGGGTCAGGCGTAAGGCCGCCAACCGCGCGCGTGGCTCCCATGCCGCCAACGCCGAGGCCAGCCAGCTCCCTCGCCAGCCATTCCGGGGTTTCGTATTGGAGGAGGAGGTTGGGGTCATCGAACGAGATGGTGACAAGGCTGGGGTCTACTGGCGCGGACGCGCGGGCGATGTTGATGGAGGTATCCCAGCCGTGATTGAGCCACACGCCCCATGCGCCGGGGTCGCGGAGAAGGACGCGGCGGGAGGTGTTGGTGTCGCCGTAGCCGAACCACAGGACGGCGGGGGGCTCGACAAGGGCGTGGAGGGTCACGGTGACTTTGTACCAGTCGCTCGTGGCGGGGTCGGGGTAGTCCCCGGGGTCGTCCGGGTCGGTGCCGGAAAGTTCTTCCAGCCAGTCGGGGTAGCCGTCCTCGTCGGTATCGAGTTCAAGGTCGGTACTTTGCGGGAGCCTGTTGATGACTTTGAAGAGCCAGCCCGCAGGGTCAATGCCGTCGTAAGGCGTGAGCGCATCGTCGTCATCGCAGTCAACGCCGGAATCGGAATCCGTGTCGGGGTTTTTCGGGTCGGAGCCGTCCATCAGTTCCGAGAAATCACTCACGCCGTCGTAGTCGAAATCGAGGCGGTGCGGGGAGAGTCCCATCATCACCTTTTCCCAGTCCGTGAAGACATCGCCGCAAGAACTGCCGTTCCCGTCGGGGTCGAGGATGCCGAAGTTACGCCAAGTGATTTCCAGCGAGCGGTTCTGCCCCAAAAGTTCGGAGGCATCTTCGATGCCTTCGCCGCCGAAATTGTTTTGTGCGCCGATGATGAAATCCGCCAGCACGGTGGAGTAATCGGCGAGGGGGTCGAGTGCGTAGCGGAAAACGAAATCGCCGTTACGGTAAAGCTCGCAGCCGATTATTGCGGGGAAAGCAGTGCCAGTTCCTTTCCCGAGGTGGACTTTCCAAAGGACGCAGAGGGTGTTCGTCGGGGTAGCCCACCACCATACGCCGCCGCCGAGGGCGGGGACGGTTCCGCAGGGGCCGCGCAGGGGGAAGAGGGCGGGGTAGTCGCCCATCCCGTTCGCTTCGTAAATCCCCGCGAAGCGGGGAGGGCAGAGG